>JACSRG010000196.1 GCA_014879865.1 Anaerolinea sp. | reverse complement strand
AAGAGCGGGTTTGGATCGCCAGCCACCGTCTGGATCAGGTAGCGCAGCATTGCTTCCGTCACCACGAAGTCGGCGATGACGCCGTCGCGGATCGGACGCGCCACTTCGATGCTTTCGGGGGTGCGGCCGAGCATGTCATAGGCTTCGTGACCCACCGCCACCATCGTGTTGTCGCGCAGGCGAATCGCCACGACCGACGGCTCGTTCATCACGATGCCGCGCCCCTTTACATGTACGAGGACGTTGACCGTCCCCAAATCGATGCCAATATGCTTTCCAAACATAGATTCGTTTCGTTAACCATCCCCACGACCGCAGTGGCCGGCTTGACGACATAAATCGTCAACTAAACCATTATACGCTTTGCCGGGGATGCGCCCCAAATCAAACGGCGAAAAAGTACGGGTCAGAACATAAAAAGAGCGGGTTCCAAGTGATCGAACTTGGAACCCGCTGCGTTCCTACCGTTGAATTGCGCTGAAATTACTGGCCACTCTCGTAGTTTAAGCCAGAGGTAGAGCGGCGTCCGGAGTGGCGTCGCGCCACCTTCAGCCGCAGCGAACTACGCCGCAACGATGCCATGATCTCCGGCACCTGATGCGGCGGCGGATTTTCAGCCAGGATGCGCTCGGCGCGCTCCAGGGCGACGCGTGCGCGTTCCTCGTCGATATCGCTGCCCGCCTCAGCCACGTCAGCCAGAATCGTCACCTTGTCGGGGCGCACTTCGACGACGCCACCGCTCACCGCCAGATAATCGTTCCCCTCGCGCCGGTGCAGCACAATTTCGCCGATGTCGAGCGTGGAGAGCAGCGGGGCGTGCCCGCGCAGGATGCCCATCTGCCCGTTCGTGCCCGGCAGCGTGATCATCTCGACCTCGCCGCTGTAGAGCATCTTTTCTGGTGTGACGATGTCCACCTTGATTGCCATGGAGCTGACTCCTTGAAACTAATTGCGCATCCGTTCAGCCGCCTCGATGGCTTCTTCGATGGTGCCGACCATGTAGAACGCCTGCTCAGGCAGATCGTCGTGCTTGCCTTCGAGAATCTCGCGGAAGCCGCGCACCGTGTCTTCGATCTTGACGTAGCGACCATCGCGTCCGGTGAACTGGGCGGCGACGTACATCGGCTGCGTCAGGAAGCGCTGCATCTTGCGCGCGCGCGCCACGATCAGCTTGTCGTCCTCGCTCAACTCTTCAACGCCGAGAATGGCGATGATGTCCTGCAGGTCTTTGTAGCGCTGGAGCGTCTGCTGCACCTGGCGGGCGACGTTATAGTGCTCCTCGCCCACAATCAGCGGGTCGAGAATGCGGCTCGTCGAACCGAGCGGATCGACCGCCGGGAACAAGCCCTGGTCGGCCAACGAGCGCTGCAGTGTGATCGTTGCGTCGAGGTGGGCGAAGGTGGTCGCCGGCGCCGGGTCGGTGTAGTCGTCGGCGGGCACGTAGACGGCCTGCATCGACGTGATCGACCCCTTCTTGGTCGAGGTGATGCGCTCTTGCAGGTC
>JACSRG010000001.1 GCA_014879865.1 Anaerolinea sp. | reverse complement strand
GTCTTTCACGAGAAAGAGTCGGATGGGGATGCCGATCTCGCGCGCCCATAGATATTCCCAGTGGGTAATGCTGGTCGTCCCGTCGCCGTGCCAGAGCTGTCCATCTATGGTTGTGTAGGTGACGTTCGCATTCGGACAGTAGCCGTAGCGATGCGCGTAAATGCCGATAAAGACATCCGCGCGCATGACTTTGTCGTAACACACTTGCAACGCATTGTCGTCACTCGGGGTCAGTGCTTCTTGAACTACCGGGTGGTAATCCAGCCGCAGAATCGTTTCAATGACCTTTTGGCGATAATCAACCAAGTCTTTGTTGGTCGAACTCACAAAAACGTCAAGACGATCCGCCACGATTCGCGGTCCTTCAGTTTAGATTTTCACAGATTTGCTCAGTATATGCTACATTGATAATCTGTCAAGTTCATAAGTATTGTATAGTGTCTGCTAGCGAATGACCACCACCTGCACGCGTCCCGGTCCATGCACGCCGAGGATCAGCTCCATTTCGATGTCCCCTGTGCGGCTCGGTCCGGTGATGAAGCAGAAGTTTGCGCTCTGCTGGAACGCGCCCAAGCCGCTCTGACGCTGCGCGGCGAACCAGCTTTCGAGGCGCGGCACGATCTGATCTTGGCGGATGACGGCGATATGCACAGGCGCTAACACGGTCGGGATGCGTCCCCTGCCGGGAGCAGTGCTGAAGATCAGCGATCCGGTCGTCGCGGCGGCGGCGTCCGCCCCGGTGATGCTGACCTGTGCCGTTTCCGCCAGCGCCAAGACCGCCGCGCGATCCTCATGGTGCGTGTCCGGCTGAAGAATTTCGATGTTGTTCGCGCGAATCGCATCTTCTAGCCCGCTCACGGGGATGTGCGCGAAATCCCATGCGAGGATGCGGGTCGCGCTGTGACTCGCCAGCAGTTTGAGCACCTGATCACATGCGGCGGCTTCCCCGATCACCGGGAAAATCTCGCCTTTGATGCCGACGAGTTCGCGGCTGAAGCGGTCGAGCAGTCCGTCCGGCGAGAGATCGTCTTGCAGCGTGACGGGGAGATAATTTTGCGGGCGCGGCGGCGCGTCCTCGAACGGACGACGGGCGGCGCGGAGTTTACCGAGAATTTTGTCGCGTGAAGTGGACATGAGGGCAAGCCTTGAGCGATTAGCTTTTAGCCGTTAGCCAAAAGCGACATGCATGTATGGCGACGAGTATACCGCGAATCGCTATTTCATTGTATGCCATGCGCCGCGCGTGAGCAGCCACACCACCCCGACCGCCAAGCCGACTTCGAGCAGCGTACCGATATTGAAGCCGGACATCAGGCTGCCGATGGCGGCGACAACATACGCCCCCGCGAGTCCGTACACGCCGAGCTTGTAGCCGAACGCCGTGATCAGCGCGAACAGGATGATCGCCGCGCGCCCGATCACGCCGATGACGATGCCCGCGCCCGCCGTCGGCAGGTCGGTGGTGACGTAGCCGAGATTCGGGTCAGCGCCGCCGCGCAGCAG
>JACSRG010000228.1 GCA_014879865.1 Anaerolinea sp. | reverse complement strand
ATGAGCAGTGTGCCGTCACGGGACTCACCGTCGCGTTCGGGTAGCGTCAGCGTGATGATGGTCGGCGGCATCTGTATAGCTTTCTTGGACATGAAACTTCCTTTCGTCAGATGCGAGCAATGGATAAAGCAGCAGCTGGAGTTGCGGGCATCACCCCCCTTCGGGGTTGATCGAATGCTGGTATTCCCAGCGCCGGACACAGCTCTTTGAGCAGCAAAGTCCCGCACACGTGACAAAAACCGTATCCGCTGCGCGTGTTGAAGCCGAAGGAAGGCTGTCGGTCACCATGTTTGTGATGTTCTGGAAACGGACATGCGCCGTTTACCCAGTCGCCGCCCAGTCTGCCGCCGCGTTGGATGAGCGCTTGCGTGACGAGGGCGATCAAATCGGCGCTTGGCACGTAGGGTGTGGCGGATTGAGTGTGCTGGCGTGCAGGGCGTGGCGCTGGACGGGGAAGATAGGCGGCAAAATCGTTGATGCAGTAACGCCGCTCATGCAGTTCAATGAGACGACACAGCGCATTGCCACGCGACGGCTTCGTGTTTGTTGAATTGACTACCCGTAAGCTCTGAGCGACACTCAGCATGTCGCCGGCGAACGATGCCGCTAGCCCACGTAGAAGCAACCGCGCTGTGTTCAGGTCAGTGGTCGGTTCATCAAGCCACCAGTAGGCGTGGTAGCCACCGCCACTCGCCACGATGCATGACGGTGCTGGACGGGCGCATTGCAGCCGCGCCAGTGTTTCAGCCGCTGGATCATCCACATCGACGAACAGCGCCGGGAGCGCGACCACATCCGCCGTGCCGCCGCGCTTCCACCGGGTCAATCCGGGACGACGCAGCCCAACCGCGAAATACGCTCCCCAGCCGATCGCGTTCGCTGCTTCGATTCGGGCGAATGCGTCGTGCAGTGCAGGTGCATCGTCGAGCCGGATGTGTCGTGAAGGGGTCGGATGCTTGCCATCGGGATGGATGGCGGTGAGCGTGAGGCAGGTCGAGCGGTAAACGGTGCAGCGGGCGAGCAGCGCGTTGAAGAACGCGGAACGCTCATCATGACTGCACATGGCATCAGAACAACGACAACTGCTGGGTGAGCGCTTCCTCGTAGACGGCTTCGCGCTGTGGAAATGCGAGCGGCGGACGGTCGGCGGGGTTCGTGCGTTTCGGCACGGCGCGGCGTGTCGGCTTTACCGTTGGCGCGGCGGTGCCCGACTCCGTTTGTCCGCTGATGAGTGAGACGACTTTCACTGCGACCTCGTGTTCGAAACCGGGGAACACAACACGGTGTTCGGTCAGCCAGGCGGCGATTGCTTCAACCGTTCCACCATCCAACATGGTGAGCAGTTCGGCGCGTCGCTTCGCCCATTCGCGCTCATCCACGATCAATTGGACGGTCTCCAGATACGCGATCACTCCTTCGACCGGGCGCGGTTGAGGCTGTTCGGTGGACTCGTTCACGAGGATAACTATCGGCCCATTGATGGGTGTCACTGTCGCGCCCATCTCAAGCGCCAGCGCGATTAACGGATCGGTTTCGCTTGGTTCATCCGTCACCGCTTCGGCTGCAAGGGGCGCGTTCTCGACATTCCAGTAACCCGCGTCCTCGATGTCGATCTCGCTGACTGCACCTGCCGCCTTGAACAACTGTGACGGGTCGAACAATGTCTCATCCCGTCCGATGGCTTCGAGCAGCGCCTCTTCAAAACCGCCTTCCGACTCCGTGAGCGCGTCCAGCCCTGTCAGCCCGATATCACCCGTCAGCAGCTTTGCCGCCCGCTGCTTGCGGCTCATGAGCTGTACCGCCGTTTGCTCCATCGTGCCTTCAGCGTAAAGATAGAAAACCTTGCAGTGCGCGTGCGTCTGGTTCAGCCGGTACGACCGCGCCGCCGCCTGCATCAGCGTGGATAGGTTGAAGACCAGTTCGTAGAAAATGATGGTCGGCGCGAAGATCAGATCGAGACCTGTTTTGGTCAGTTCCGGGTTGCAGATGAGGATGTTGCAGCCTTTGGCGACCGCCGCTTCGATCACTTGCTCGCGGCGCTCCGCTTCAACCGTGTTTCGCAGGACGAACGGCTGTGCGCCAGGCACGTGTTCACGCAGCAGACGCTCGAAACGGGGCTGCACATCGCGGGTGGCGGTCTGCCGGAAGTAGATCACGCACGGGCGACCTGCCGCCAGTTCCGCGCGCACCAAGTCGATGAGCGCCTGTTCTTTGGCGTAGATGCGGTCTTCGCCGTAGCTCGGAAGGCTGGCGACGGTGTACGGCTCCTTCACGCCGGTGATGGGGTGTTTGATATTGTGGATGACCTCGTAAGGGCGGAACGGCGCATTGACCCAGCCCATCGACCACTGCAAGTACGCGCCGCGAAACGTCGCGTCGCCTTCCCATCGCCTTTGAATGAGGTAGTCTTTGAGGCGCTGGCGCGTTCGGTCGTATTCGGCGTAGACATCGGTATCGAGTTCAACGGGGAGCGCGATTTCCTCGTACTGTGGCAGCGCCTTCCCCAGATCGCCCAGGCTGAAGAAAATCGCATGATCCAGTACCTCTGCCACCAGCAGCGGGGAGATGCCCGGCGCCTCCTGATACGGACGCTCGTAAGTCGATGTCCCCGTGTATGCACCCGTATCTTGGTCATACGATGGACGTTCCTCTACAACCTGTTCCCTCACGCCCATGTCCGCCACCCAGCGTGACTCGGCACGTCCGCGCTGGTTTGCACTCTCGCTCACCACCTCCTGAAATGCACGTGAACCGCGTTTCTTCCGCTCGAAGCGCTTCCCACCGCCCCAGTGGTAGCGCTGGCGCACGCGCGGGTTGAGCGCGTACTCCAGGTTGAAGATCGACGATGCCCTACCGTTGAACGGCGTACCCGTCATCCCCAATACCTTCTTCGCCAGACCTGCCATGCGACTGAACGCCTCGCCATTGCCCGTGTCCCCGTGCTGCGCCTCATGGCACTCGTCCCATATGAGCAGATACACCCGATCCGGGAACATGCGCTTGAGATACTCGTCTAGGCGGTAGCGCGGATTCTTCGGCGGGTACTTCTCACCGGACTTCGGCTGCGACCCCTTGTCCCGGCTCTCGCGCCAGAGTGGAGAATTGCACACGGCGCACGACCGCTTGCCGCCTTCCAGCCAGCTTTGCGACGCGGGCGCGCTCACGCCCTTCCTCTCCTGCATGACGGTGTTCCCGCAGTGTGGGCATTTTGGCACACGTTCGCGTCGGATACGCTGGTGGGGCAGATAACCATCAGGAACGGGTGCGCCGTGCCGCCACAGCGCGACCGCTTCGCTGTGCCAGACCACCGACGGTTCCCATGCACAGCCGAGCTTGGTCAGGTCACGCTTGATCAAGCCGATCTTGGGCACGGTGGGCGGCAGCGCTTCCGCCCGCAGCATGAACTCTCTGACCTGCTCGTGACGATCAAGCCGCTCAATGCAGGCTTTTGGCGCGATGCTGGCGAGTTCGCGCTTCCACTTCTCGATCAGGTGTGGCGGCGCGACGATCAGCACGACCTGATCTGGGCGCATGTCGTTCGCCAGCGCTTTCACCGTCCCCGACGCGATGCTGACGGCTGCCGATCCGCCCATGAGCGTCTTCCCAGTGCCCATGCTGCCAATCAGCAGGATGCTATCGCGCGACTGAAAGCCGCGTGCAATCGCGCCGACGACATGCTTCTGAGCGGTGTACATCGCGTGCTTGCCCTTGAGCCGGATGCGATCCAGCCAGCCGCCGATCCCCGCGAAGTCGAACCCGTACATCGGCTTGAACTTTGTGTTGAGATACTGCGCCAGCGCCCGCTTGTTCGACGTGATGAAGCCGAGCAGCGCCTCATCGCCTTCCATCTCGACGCATGTCCCGTCGCCGCCGAGCAGCGTCAGCGTTGTCGTCGGTTTAAGGCGGATTGTCGTCTTTTTGACCTGGCGTTCCGGGTCGTTCGGGTCGGCTTCCACTTCCACGCGGGCGATCTGCTCGACATGGCGCGTCTTGCCGCGCAGCGCAACTCGCCCGTAATCCTCCGACTCAATGACCGCGCCGTCGGCAACGCCCGCTGCCAGCACCAACGCAAGATGACCCGGACGCGGCGCGACGACGGGTTCGATCTCGGTCGGCGGCGGTGGGACTTCGAGCAATTCCTGAAAGCCACCCGTCTTCCATGCCCCCTGCTCCTGGATGAGCGCGAGCCCCGCCGCCTCATCGAGCATGTCCGGTGCGAACACGAAACGCTGCATGGCACGCGGCGCGGGCAGACGGTAGACAGGTTCAGGCTGCACGGTGAGCGGCTGCGGGTTGTCCCGGTCGCGGATGATCTGCTCATACAAAGCGGTAGGGTCGAGCGACACGCCTTTCACGGCGGCAACAATCATCTGGTCGTACTCGCCGAGATGCTTCCCCGGCAGCGCCCACACATCGACGCGCGTGCTGTGTTTGGCGAGAAATGCCGCTGCTTCGCTTGTGATATGCTGGCGGTAGATGCACCACAAGGCGAGGCCCCCGTCCTGCACCCATTTCCACGCATGGCGCAGATATCGGAACTCGACGCGCTTGCTGCCTGACGCACCTGCATCATGGTCATAGGGCGGGTTGAGCCACGCCGCCCCGAACGCATTGTTGGACGCGATCAGCCGTTCCACGTCACAGCGCACCGCCTGCATCGCGCCGAAACGGGCAATGCACACCGCCGCCCGGTCGCCATCCAGTTCGTTGGCATACGGCATCACATTCCATGCCTGTGCCGCCACTTCGAGAAACACGCCTTCGCCCGCGAATGGGTCGAGCAGCCTCACAGCAGGTGTGGCGGGCTGCACGAGCGACAGGATCGCCGCATGATGTTTCGGTTCGATGGGCAGGTAGCCCATGACCATTTTTGACTCGGCACGCGCCATGAGCCTACTCCTGAAATACAAAAAAGCCCCCGTTTGCGCGGGGGCTGATGGTCAGTTGGATTGTGAAGCGGTCGCCGCGATTTACGGCACCAGCTGAAGATACTCAGTGTGCTTCGGGCGGATCATCGAAAAGTCGCGGCGGTCGAAGGTGCAGATGTGCCGAATATTCAGCCGCTCTGCCAGCGCTGTCAGGCAGCAGTCCACGAAGTCGAGTTCGGCATCACGGTAGCGATCCATCAGCGCGACTGCCCGTGTGAAATCCGCAGGCGTCAGCGCGACGAACTGAGGCGACTGTTCGATCAACAGTCTGGAAAACGTGACGGTTGCCGCGACACTCCCCAGTCGGTTGAGGTTGTACATCGCCTCGACCAGCACCACATCGGGGATGAGGAGTCCGGTTTCATGTTCCGCCGCAAATGCCTTTGCTTTCGCGTGATTGCGATCTTTAGGATACCCAAGCGCCACCAAATAGCTGGCATCCACCAACATGTCAACCATCGTCGCCGTCGCGCTGGGTGCGTTCCCACTTTTCGCGCAGATGCCGCTCGAAGTGCGCGCGACTATTGACCGACGCATCCGGGTCATCGATCCAGTCGATGTCCGCCGCTTCCATCCCTTCCGCGACTGCCAGCGCCCAGTTGCCGCCGCCGATAGGAGCATAGCTGTTGAGCAGTTCGCCGAACACCTCATCGACGGTGCGACCCTGCTGCCCGGCGAGGGCTTCCAGTCGTTCCACGAGATCGGAACGCAACGTAATTGTTCGATCAGTCATGGTCCGAACCTCCTGTTCCTTTTGTACTGATTATAGAGCATTTACGGCAGTGTGATGATTTTCTGTTCTAAACCACCCGTGATCAGCCGCGTCCACGCATCCACATCGAGATCGACGCTGAGCAGGTCGATACCGCCCGCCGAACGTACTTTACGGACGAGCATCGCCCGTTGCCCCGCCTCATACAGGTACGCCGACCACGCATCGAACACGGGGATGTTCACGAGCTGTGTGACGTGGTATTTTAGCTTGGCGGTCGCCTGCGCGTCACTGGTGCGGAAGATGAACGTCGTCGATTTGCCGCCGTAGTTCGGTGTAACCGCATGGTCATGCACCAGGATGAGCGACGCGAACCGTGCTTCGGGAAGGTAGTGTAGGTAGGGGTGGTACATACCGGAATTACCCTCACCCGCTGTCAATTCGACCGACGGCGCATCCAGCGGCACAACTGAGACAATATCGCCCTTCGACAGCTTCGCGCGGATCGCCTCAACCCCCATACGTGGGCCAGCCATGTTGACGTACACGCACACACCGTCGTGTACCGCGTAACCATAGCAGAACACCTGCCCGGTAATGCTGCCCGTAAGTTCGCCAACATAGGACTGATCAATCCGGACGAAGCGTCCGCTCGTAAGCGATGCGGCGGGTGCGACGAGCGGCTGTGTTTTCACCTCGTGGATGGCGGTCTGCACTGCGTCGAGCGGCTGACCGTTGTCAGGCAGCGGTACGGGTTTGATGATGCGGATCGCGGGGGCAGTTTCTGTTTCAGGCGCGACGGAGGGTAGTTCGGTGTCGTTTTCAGCAAACGCGGACACTTCGATGATGGACGGCTTGCTGCCCGACTCAATCAGGTCGCGCTTGATTTCCGCGTCGGTTGGCGGCAGGACTGCACCCGGTGGCACGACTGTGCCGCGCTGGATTCTGATCCCCGGAATGGGCGGGTAGTCGGTCAGTTCGCGCTCGAAGCACCAGCACACGCCGATGTGATCGAACAATACGTCGCAGCTCCATCCGTGCGCCGCATTGTGGTTGTACAGCCGCGTCACCGTACCGCGTGTTCCCGTCGGGATGGGTTGGCGTTCCAGCGTTTCCAGTTCGTGACGAGCATAGACCGTCTGATCGAGCGTAAACAGGCGCGGTGACACTTCAGCGATGGGTACAGGTTTGACCGGCAGACCGAGCAGATGAGCCGCTTCCTCGACCGTGCAGGGGTCATCATCGCTGAAAGGCACATCGGCAGCCAGTGAATCCATCGCGCTCACCTTGTCCACACCCTCGAAATGCCACTTGCGCGTGTAGATTGAGAACGTCACGTGGGCTTTCTTCAGCACATCGTGGATGGCGGGCAGCGAAATGCCGATTCGGTCATGCGGTGGCAGATCGAACTCCCACACGGTTTCGGGATGGTCGTGCCGGTCGATACAGGTCGTGCGCGTAGCGAATACGCCGTTTTCACCTTTTATGATGGTGTCACCGTTGGATACGCGCTCCTTGCCGACGATACGTCCGCCGAAAATTGCCAGCAGAGACGAACGTTCTTCGCACTGCGTTTCCGCCTGCGTCTCGTTTGTGACCAGCGCATGGATCGCATCGGGGAGTTCCGTGCCGACCCAGTACCACGCCTGACGCTTCTTGCTCCAACGTGCGCCGTGTCGCTTGAGCAGTTCGCGGTGCGGGTAGGTGTCGCCGTTCAGCCACCACCAGACCTGACCGCCTTGCTCGCGTTGGCTGCGCTCGACGATGATGCCCGTGACCGCGCGCTCACGTTTACCCGTCGATGGCGGGCGGAAACCGGTTGGGTCGAAGGTCGGGCCGACGCGGTAACCCGGCTCGGTGTAGTCGGCGTGCGTACTGTCTGGCAGCGCCCACCACTTGCTATCGCGCCACAGATACACGGCGGCGCGGTGATGCTGGCGAGTGATCGCTTCGGTGTGTGCCAGTTCATCCGGTGTCAGCGTGAGCAGGATGTGTCCATGCCGTATCAGCACATCGCCATCAATCTGGACGTAGCGATAGGTTGCCTGACGAGGTGATACATCGCGGGCGTTCTCTCCGTACAGCGCCAGCAGCACGGCGGTCACAGCGCTGGTGTAGCCGAGCTTGTAGGCGCTGATTGTCTTGCCCGTGTGCGGATCGGTGACGCGCTGCGCACCGTAAGTGTCGATAGCGATGATATGCCCGCTCATAGCTGCGGCGTCCGGTCGAAGTTGACGAGATGCGCGTCCTTGCCGCGCTGTACGGCGTAGTCGTAGCCGATTTTCGTGCCTGGGCTGTCCCCGTTCCAGATGAACAAACAGATTCGTGCTTGGTCAACCATCCAGCGGTCACGGGCGGTGTAGCCATCGAGCAACTCACCGCCCATCACGCGGTACAGGTCGCGCTCGACCTTCATATAGCTACCATGCTTGCAACCGTAGTTGCGCGGGAAGTTGGCGATACCCGCGACGATGACACGTACCTTCAGACGGCGGCATTCCTGCACCACCGCCATGTCCACGCCTTTCGGATTGTCACCAACAATAACGGTGTAGCCTTTGGCTTGCGCGCGCTGCACCGCACGGCGCGCATAGTCGAGCATCTCGCGGGTGGCGTAGCGGCTGCCCGCGATCATCACATGCCTAGTGGAGTGAATGTGCATACAGCACCTCCAGAAAAAGTGTGAGAAATGAAAAACGCGCCGCCTCTCAGCCGAGAAGCGACGCGATAAAGTGTGTTTGCTGAGCGCCCATCACCGCATTGACATGCCTGGATGCACCCCAAGAGCAGGTTCATCTGCTACTCAAGACGTTGACCCTTCCGGTAGTCCAGCTTCCTTTATGCGCCGAAGGCGCTCGCTGTCCCATCCACGACGGTGTACGGTATCCGAACCGGATGTTCGGGGGCGTTTGGCACATTGGGTCAGAGCGGCCACCTGTAGGAGGCAGTCAACGCACATCGGCGTTGGGCAGGATTTACAGCGCGCCCTTTCGAGCTAACGCAGCCACTACACTACGCATCCGTGTGACCGATAACCCGCTGTGCATTTGTTAAGGTGCAACTACGCACCGTATTCAGCACACTGTCCCCGTCCGGCTACCCGAAGGGCGACACGGTTTTGCCATGAGCGAAGCGGCGCAAGCCAAAGGCAAAACCGTAGGCGAAGCCGCTTGCGGCTTTAGTCCGGCGGGGTGGTGTGCTAGGGTGCGTTAGTAGTTGCACCGATGCACAGGCGGGAATAACACAGATTGCGGAGAGGATGCTAAAGCGACTTAAGCCCTGCATGGCTGCTGCCAAAGTACAGATGAGGTTCGCGCTGAAATGCCCCCTGACAAACCGGGCAGCAGAAGTAGTACCGTTCACTCTCATAAACTGTACTGCCGAACGCCCGCTGCGGCTCGATGACCGCACCGCAGACCGGGTCACGGACATGCTCGGTCGGCTGCGCGACCTGATCCAGTGGCAGCTCGACGCGAATGGTTGTCCCGACACCTGGCAGGCTGGTCACCTCAAGTGTGCCGTTCAGGTGTTCGACTCGCTCGCGCATCCCCAACAGTCCAAAATGCTGCGCTCGTGCCAGTTCGTCCAGCGTGTTGGGCGGTGTAAACCCAGCCCCATCATCGTGAACGATGAGCGTTATGATGTCCGATTGAAAGTTCAGGTCAAGCTGTATCCGACCAGGCTGCGCGTGTTTTTCAGCATTACGCACCGCCTCTTGTGCGATGCGAAACAACGCCAGTTCGTGCGCCGCACCAATACGCCGCGCGTTTCCGGTCACCTGAATTTCGACATGCGGCGTATGGGGTTCATCGGCGAGCATCTCCAGCGCAGCGACGATACCCAGTTC
>JACSRG010000744.1 GCA_014879865.1 Anaerolinea sp. | reverse complement strand
GGTGGACGCTCGACGATGCCGGGCTGCCCGCCTACGAGTACACGCTCGACCAGTACGCCGACGCGCGCGCCAAGTACTACAACATCGAAGGGCGCGACCGGCGCGACCACTGGCACCAGATCGGCAACCACGAGATCACCGCGCTGGCGTCGAACGACGGGATCGTGCAGGCGTATGTCGGGCATCGCGGCGGACGTTTCCTCAACCGCTTCGCCACCTACACCGACGAAATCGCACACACGCAGGAAATCCCCGCCGCCGAACAGGGATCGGCGCTCAAGCGGCTGACGGATCGCCTCAAAATCACCATCGGACGGGCGTGGTTGAAAATCCAGTTGTTCATCCGCCGCTTGCGGACGCCCCGCCCCAAACGTGAACCCGTCGCCGCCAAACAGGTCGATCACGTCGAGCCGCTGTCGGTCAAACCGCGCGGCAGCCCGGTCGCCGAACCGGTGGCGTCGGCGCAGCTCCTTGCACGCACGCGCCCGTCAAGTCGCTATGCTTTCGGCGGCGGGTTCGGCTATGTCGATGATGGCGAACAGGTCTGGTGCACCGCTTTCCGCTACCGCCCACCGGGATTGGATGTCAAAGATACCAAGCGCATTTTCGGCATGGGCTACGTCGAATATGTCACGACCTACCGCCAGATCAAGGTGACACGGCGTATCTATGCCCCCTTCCCCGATCCGGCGCTGCGCATCGAGGTCGAGATCGAGAATTTGCGCTCCACTCCGGTCGATGTGCGCTATTACGAGTACTGGGATGTCAACGCGCACCAGTTGAAGCTGCAATGGCTGCGCGGCGAGGCATTCTACGCCATCGCCGAAGAAGAACGACTGTCGGTCAATGACCTGTTCATGCCGGAAATCGAATTCGAGGACGGGCGCACACTGCGCTTTCATCAAAAGCCGGTCAGCGCCGGTATCGACGCCGACGGCGTCAACGACATCGACTTCCAGCCGCACGACATCTACCTGCATGACCTGAGCGGCACGCCGGACGCCTACTACGCCGATAAGTTTGCCTTCTTCGGAAGTGGATCGCCGGGGAAGCCCGAAGCGGTCAGCCAGCGCTATGACACGATCCCCGACGCACCCTCGACTGATTCGATGCCCTACTGCCTCGTACTCCGCCGCGATCTGCGCCTCGCGCCCAACGGTAAGCAGACGCAGGAATACCTGTTCGGCACATGCCGCTTCACCCGCCCGCTCACCTTCCAGCCCGACTGGTTGGATACATGGACGCTGTCCGGTGTGCGCGACTACCTCAGCCGGAACGCGGTCTACTTCAACACCGGCGAAGACCCCGCCCTCACCCGTGAAATGGCGTGGCATTCCTACTACTTAGATTCGGCGACACTCTACAACGATTACTACAAAACCCACCTGACGCCGCAGGGATCGGCGTATCTGTACATTCACGGCGCGGACGGTGCACCCCGCGATCAGGCGTTGTTCACCGTGCCGCTGGTCTACATGCAGCCTGACTTGGCGCGCGGCAATCTGCGCCTGCTCATGGCGTTAACCGATCACCGGACGGGTGCAATTCCGTATTCGTTCAGCGGGCACGGTTTCCACAGCGACGCCTACATCCACGACGCGCCTTCCGATCTCGACATTTTCTTTTTGCTGGCACTCAACGAATATCTCGCCGCGACGGGCGATTTTGACTTTTTGAAGACGGAAGTCCCGTTTTACAGTGGAGGTGAGCCGCCCGTGCTGCCGCCCGATGCGCAAGGGATCACGGCGCTGGATCATGTTCGTGCTGCCGTGCATCACCTGACCAAAACCATCGGCAAAGGCGCGCACGGGCTGATCAAGATCGGGGATGGCGATTGGTCGGATGGCGTGGTGTTCGACACGGCGACGCAGTTCGGCAAACTCGGCGCGCTGGCGTGGTTCGCCAACTCGAAGGCGAACGGCGAATCCGTACCGAACTCGCAAATGGCGCTCTACGTCCTCCCCCTGACAGCGGCGCTGCTCACACCGCACGACGCCGCCCTCGCGGATCGCATCACGCAGTTCCTCGATGGGCTGGAAGCGGCGGTGATGCGCCAGTGGAACGGTGCGTGGTTCACGCGCGCGGTGCTGCGTGACGCCGAGAATGATCCGGTCGTGGTGGACAACAACCGCATCAATCTCGAAGCACAGCCATGGGCGCTGATCAGCGGAACTGCCGAGCGCGGCGGAATCACCGGACCTCTGGTGAACTCGATCAAGACGCTGCTGGACGATCCGTCGCCGACGGGTGCGCCGCTTTTGCAGCAGGGGATGATCTGGCCCGCTGTATCGCAGTTGTTGACGTGGGGCTACACCCGGTCGCATCCTGATCTGGCATGGAACTCGCTCAAGAAGCACGCATTCACCACCCACGCCGACGAATTCGCCGCCAGTTGGATCAACATCTGGTCGGGTCCCGATGGCGTCCACTGCAAAGAGTCGAAGGAGCGTCCCGGCGGGACGTGGGCAAGCGCCGCGACCCCGATGACCGACTTTCCGGTCATGAACATGAATCCCCACGCGATGGCGCTGCTGGCGCTGGTGCGCGTGTGCGGCATCGAGCCAACATCGACCGGGCTGCGCATCGCGCCGTGCGTGCCGCGTGCGCGCTTCGTGCTGGATACGGCGCTGCTGCGCTTGATCGTCGAACCGGGGATGATCGCCGGAGAATATCGCCCGGTCACGGCGAAAGGATCGCGGATGCTCACGATTCGCCTGCCGGACGGGGCACGTCTGCAAGATGGCGCGGACGACACTCTCGCGGATGGAACAGCCGTCGTCAAACTGGCATGGACGGAAGAGCAGCCGCGGGCGTTCCGCGTCCGTTTTACGCTTTAGCGGTGATGGTTCGGGTGATGGTGCTGCGAGAGCAGGGTTTGCGCCTCGCTGTATGTCAGCGCCACCCCGCCAAAACCTTTGACGAATGACTCGGCATCATCGCGGCAGCTAAATGCCAGCAAGCTCGGCATACAACACAGGCGAACACGACTTTCGTAGACGTAAACAGCGGTGAAGGCATTGACCATCTGCCCGTAGACGAAATCGCGCGTCAACAAGGCGACAATTTCCGGCTGATGTTGGGCGAGCAGCAAACCACAATGCGCGCAGCAGGCTTGAGCAAGCGTTCCGTCTTGGAATTGGAGCGTGGTTGCGGTGCGGAACTGGACTTCGGAGCGGCACATGGCACAGACTGAAGACGTTGGCAGGGGTTCGGCGCGCTCTACGAGTGTGACATAACCATATGACTTCTGGACAAGCGAATCTTTCGCCAAGAGGTCGAGATCACGATGAACAGTCATCGCCGACACGCCCAAACGGGTGACCAGCGCCTCAATCGACAGCGATTTCGCCTCAACGAGCCACTGCATGATATGCTGACGTCGAGCATCGGGAGACAAAGTCATGGGCAGTTCCAGTTTCAAGTACGCCATTTCAACTAGATTATAGTCAGTTGTGCGAATCACGGTCAATTCGTAGTATTTTTGTATTCTCACTTGGCAGGTTTTCAGGAAAACAGTGATAATACTTAAAATCAGTTATTGCACGGTCTTTGTAGGGGGTTTCACCTATGTCCAAGAGTAAATTCGTGATCGTCATGTTGACCCTCGCCGTCCTCTTGTTGAGCGTGCTGCCCACGCTCGCACAAGACGGCATCACCGCTTCGGTCAGCACCGGCGCGGTCAATGTTCGTTCAGGTCCCGGTATGCAGTTCGGGTCACTGGCGACTCTGCCCTTCGGCTTTGGCGTCAACTTGGTCGCGCGCAATGTTGAGGGCAACTGGGTTCTCGTCTCGCTGACTAACGGGGTGTCGGGCTGGATCAATGTGAACTACCTGTACGTCGCGGGGAACGTCTACACCCTGCCCATCAGCGAAACGCCAGTTCAGCCTGCCGTCGTCCCGACCGGGTCGATCACGGGCTACCTGACGGCAAATGTCCGCACCGCGCCTGATCCCAATGGGCAGATCGTGGCAACCGCGCCGCTCGGCACGGCAGTCACCCTGCTCGGACGCAACTACAACGCAACGTGGGTGCAGATTCGCCTGCCCAACGGCACGACCGGTTGGGTCGAAGCGATTGCGGTCTCCGGCACAGTGCCTGTGCGCGGACTCGCCCGCACCGACGGCAGCGTGTTCGTCCCCGGCGCGCCTGATCTCCCGCAGACCGGTGGCAATAACAGCGGCGCGACCGCGTATGTCATTCGCGCGGGCGATACACTCTGGGCGATTGCGCAGCGTTATGGCGTCAACATTCACACGCTGGCGGCGTACAACGGCATTTACAACTACGATCTGATCTACGCCGGTCTGACGCTGTACATCCCCAACTAGCACCTAAAGATTGTCATCGTAGGGACGCCCGTTTGGGCGTCCCGTCGTCGTTTGTTCCGCTGCATTGCTGCACGATTCATTCCTTCAAGCTCTGTACTGTCGCCATCAGCACCGCTTCGATCTGCTCGGTGGTCGCTGGTACGCCCCCACCCTGTGCCATGTTCGGCTGACCGCCGCCGCGTCCATTCAAGGACGCCAGCGCGGCTTTGAGCAGCGCGTTCATATCGACGCTGACGCCGTCCCCGCGCGCAAAGATCAACTGCGCTTTGTCCCCCGGCACGCCGATCAGCGCGATTACGCCCGGTGTTTGCACCAGTCTCGTGGCAAGCAAGCGCGCATCATTAACATCGCGATCCGCAACTGCCTTACTGACTACGCGCAAACCATTTTCCGGCGGCGTGGACGCGATTACCCGGTCAGCTTCCGCCGCAATCAATTCGCTCTTAGCAGCTTTTAAGTCGCGCTGTGCTGCCTTGAACTCCTCCTGCAAGCGCGTGATCGAAGGCACGACTTCCTCGGCTTTGCACGTCAGCAGCGCCGTGAGCTGATTCACCAGCGCGTTCCGGTCGCGGAATTCGCGCAGCGCCCGCCCGCCGCAGCGGAACTCGACACGGGATTTGTCGCCGCGCTTCTCGATGCGCAGCACCTTGATCACGCCGATTTCCCCTGTCCGGCGGACATGCGTACCGCCGCACGCGGTGATGTCGAAACCGTCGATGTCGATCACGCGCAGTCCGTCGGTCAAGATTTTCTCCGGCAGCTTACGCATCCGAATCCCGGCGGCGTCGTCCATGCTGATGATACGCGCCGTCACCGGACGATCTGCGAACACGACCTCATTCGCCAAGTCTTCGGCACGGTTGATCGCATCCGGCAGCAGGTTCACCTTGTCCAGATCAATCGTCACGCTGTCCGCGCTGAGGTGAAAGCCGACTGTGCTGGCGTCAGCGACTTCGATGAACGCCTGCGACAGGATGTGCTGTCCGGTGTGGTGCTGCATATGATCGAAGCGGCGCGCCCAATCGACCTGACACTCGACCTCGCCGTTCGCCGTCAGCGGTGACGCCAGCACATGCACGACCGCCGCGTCGGCGTCACGGGTTTGCACGTCGATCACGGGGACGCCGGCGATCAAACCGGTGTCATTCGGCTGCCCGCCGCTCGTCGCATAGAAGTAGGTCTGGTCAAGGATAACCGCCGGGTGGTTTCCGGCGGTGGTTTGCTCGATCACGCGCGCAGTAAAGCGCGTGGCATAGGCATCGTCGTAATAACGCCGCATTTGGAGGAGTCCTCACCGCAAAAAGCATACGATTCGGAGATTATAACGACAAGCGTAGGGGCATGATATATCATGCCCCTACGCGCGAGGTTCTATTCGTAGCGCAGCACGTTGAGCGGTTTCTCGCCGGAAGCGCCCCACGCCGACGTGATCGCGGCGATCAGCGCGACGAGCACGCACAAGCCCATCAGCAGCAGCGCCGTACCAAACGGGATCGCCGCCAGCGGCGCGCCGGACGCAGTGACGAAGATCGTCAGCGCGACCAACCCCATACCAACGCCGATCAAGCCGCCGATCAAGCCGAGGATGCCGTTTTCGAGCAGAATCATGCCGAGAACGCGCTCACGCTGCAAACCGACCGACTTCATCACGGCGATCTCGCGCCGCCGCTCCATCGTCGTCAGCGCGACCGAATTGGCGATCACCACGCCGCCGACGATCAAGCCGAGTGCGGCGACCATCGTCGGGAAGGCAGTAAACGTGCCGAGCAGCGAACTGATCAACTGCGTCAGGAAGGCGGTCTCGATGACGAACACACCCATCATGCTTGACAGTTCGCGGCGCAGCGCCGGGATGCTTTCGTCCGCGACGTTCGCCGTCACGCTCACAGCAGACGGAGCAATCGATTCGGGGAACGCGCCTTCGATGGCATAGTTGCTGCTGGCAAAGCCGCCCGCGCCGATGCCTTCCGCTTCGATGCCGATCACTTCGAGCGTGATCTCCTGCGACTCGCCGCCGACACCCATGACACCGCCGGATGTAATGCTGTACGTGACGCGGTCGCCGGGGGTCAAACCCGCGCTGGACAGGAAGTTATTCTGCTGAACCACCATGTACGGCTGTCCAACATCGGCGGATGTCAGCCCGCGCCCCGCCACATACTGGCGATCCGGCAGGGTCTCGACGGTGCGCATATCCACCGCCCCGAGGCGGCTGTTGAGGATATTGAGCGGATCGAAACCGGGGATTTCACCCGATTCTACCGCCTCGTTGCCGTCCATCTCCTCGACGTCGCCACCCACGCCCGCGCGGAAGATGCGCATACTCGACAAATCCATCCGATCTGCGAATTCCTGCGCCGTCCATGTGGTGCCGGTCTCCGCGTCTTGGATCGAGACGACATCCATGTTGTACGTCTGCAAGACAGTGTAGCTGGCGACGCCTTCGACGCGCCCCAACGCCGCTTCGACGCCGGAGAGCTGCAACGTTGTCGGCACGGAGATGAAGACGTTCCCACCGCTTTGTTCGGCGAACGCGACGCGCAGCAAGTTCGTGATCGAATCCGCCATCAGCGTGATTGTGCTGAGCGAGAACACGCCCACCACCAGCGCCAGCAGCGTGACCGCCGCCCGCGACCGCCCCGCCAGCATTTGCCGCAGCGAAATCCGCAAATCGACGACGCCGAAGGACGGGAACAGCTTGCCGAACAACCAGATCAACACGTTGAGCGCGACGTACAGGAAGCCCGCACCGATAAACGCGCCGATCACCACTTGAAACGCCAGCGTGACGCTGTTAACAATCGGCGCGGCGATCAACGTCAGCACGACGACGATCAGCGCCAGCGCCAGCAGGGTCGAAAGGCAGCCCGCGCGCGGGATAATCGTGTCATTCGGGCGCAGCACAACGCCGGGACGCACCTGCCCCGCCGTGAGCGTCGGCAAGAAGCCGAACACTGTCGTCACGATGACGCCGACGGCAAAACCGGTCAGCGCGGGGATCGGGGCGATCTGGAACGGGAGTTCGGTCGCCAGCAGCGTTTCCGCCGCGCCGCGTACAAGGAAAACCGCCAGCCAACCGAGCACGATACCGAAGAGGCTGCCCAGAATCCCCATGATCACGGCTTCGACCAAGAACAAGCGCGTCACCTGTCCCGCCTGCATCCCGATGGTCTTCAAAACCGCAACTTCCACCGTGCGCCGCCGCACAATCACCTGCATGGTGTTGACAATCCCGATGCTGCCGATGAGCATAGAGAGCAGCCCCATGACGGAAGTCAGCGTATTGATATTTTCCGACAACCGCTCGTAGTTCACACGCAGGTCTTCGGTCGTGGACGTGCCGAGGAATGGGAACGCCGCGACCAATTCAGCTTCGATCTGCTGGACGCGATCCGGGTTCACATCGCTTATGGCGAAGAAAACCTGTTCGGCTTTAACCGGCACATCCGCGAACAGCGGCAGAGAACGCGCGTCGAGGTAGTAGTAGCCGAACAACGCGGTGAACGCATCCATCCCGGTGATATTCTTGACTTCAGCCTCATCGGGACTGATTCCACGCACGGTGAAATCGGCAGTCGTGCCGTTGATACGGATGACCGTCCCGACATCCGCGTCGAGATCACGCGCGATGCGGCGGCTCAGGACAATATCGGTCGGCTCGCGCAGCACATCGCCGAGCAGTTCCCCGGCTTCCGTGCGGATTTCGTCGTAAAACGGGTAGACCTGCGTGTCGATCATCACTGGAACAGCCGACGATACTTGAGCGCCGGTTTCGGTCACGGTCAAATTGGAAGCATCACCCGAACCGGTGAATATGCTGAAGAAATCGACCATCGCCTGCTTATACGTCAGTTCGATCTGACCGGGGTAATTCTCCGCGATCCAGTCGCGCATCGACTGAATTCCGGTCTCGGTGACATAATAGCTGGCGGAGTTCTGCCCGAAGAAAGATGCGTCTTCGCGGAGCAAAATCCCCGACGCCACCTCTTGATCCATCGTCGCGCTGCTGCCGTCCATATCCATGATCTCGACGATCTGCGCAGTGATGTCGCCGCGATTGTTGCGCTGCAAGTTGCCGGTCAGGGTGCTCTGGATCATCACGCCGAGCGTTTGCAGCGAGACAATCGCCGCGACCCCGGCGGCAATGCACAGCAGCGCGAAGAATGTCCGCTGCCCATTCACCCGGAGGTCATTGAATGAGTGGCGAATGTAAAAGCTTAAGGATTCAAACATCGCTGCGCTTCCTTACTTGCTCGTAGGGTGGATGAAAGCGTTGATTTCACCGGTCGCGTACTTGTCCTTGAGCATTTGCACGGCGGTGCGCTGCGCCGTCGAACGCGGGTCAATGTCGGCGGCGATAGCGCCATCCACCAGCGTGACCAAGCGATCCAGATGCGCGGCGACATCCATGCTGTGCGTGACGATGATGACCGTCGTGTTGAGGCTCTTCTGCACGTCACGCAGTGCGCTCATCACCGTCTCGCTCGATTCGGTGTCGAGACTGCCCGTCGGCTCGTCGCACAGCAGGAGCGGCGGGTTATTCGCCAGCGCGCGCGCCATCGCCACACGCTGCTGCTGACCGCCGGAAAGCTGGGTCGGGCGATGTCCCATGCGATCTCCTAGACCGAGCATCGACAGGAGCTCCTTGCCGCGTTTTTGCGCATTTTTCTTCATGCTGCGGGAAAACTGCATCGGCAGCGTCACATTTTCGAGCGCGGTCAGCGTGGGGATGAGGTTGAAGAATTGGAAGACGAAGCCGATCTTTTCGTTACGGATACGCGTGAGGGCGCGCTCGTTCATATTGGTGATGTCTGTGCCATCGATCAGGACTTTGCCCGCCGTCGGCGTATCCAACCCGCCGATCAAACCGAGCAGGGTCGATTTGCCACTGCCCGATGGTCCGACGATGCCCATAAACTCGCCGCGATCCACCGCCAGCGTCACACCGCGCAGCGCGTGAACCACGACCTCACCCATTCTTAGGTCTTTGCGCAAATCTTCAACGTACAGAACGGTATTGCCGTTCAGTTTGCGATTATTGGTCATCGCTACTCATCCCCCTTAGCTTGTCTTATCACCTACTATACGTAACAAGACTCGATAAGTAGCGAATTTGATTTAATATGTACGGAGATTCATGCAATTTCGAACATCACATGCCAGA
>JACSRG010000232.1 GCA_014879865.1 Anaerolinea sp. | reverse complement strand
GAAGAGGTACGCGGAAATCTGTCTGGGCAGTGCGGCGCGCAGGCGCGCAAGTCGGGTCGGCGTGCCCCCGGCAGCAGACGGCGTGCCGGACGTATGCAGCGCATAGGGTGAATTCATCGTCAGTCCCCTTGGCTATACCGGGTGAAGGGCTTCACCCGGTATCGGCTGATGATCGTGTGACTAGCTTTCCAGCACGAATGCTTGGAATTCGTCGGCTACCTCGGCGAGGCGGCTGGGGACATCCGTACCTTCGACGCTCAGCACTTCGCTGATGAGCACGCCGATTTCCGTGTAGTAGTCCTGAACATGGGGACCCGGTTCGGTCTGGATGGTGACTTCGCCCGCCGTCACTGCATCGACGAACGGCACGTAGTTTTCAACGGGGAGCTTGTTGTAAGGGGCGCGGAACGCCTGATACGCATCCTGATATTCGCCGACATACAGCGGCAGGGTCGGCATACCGACCGCTTCGGTCGTCACTTGGATTGCCGTTTGCAGTTCGACCGGGTCAAACTGACGCCACAGTTGGAAGAAGGCGGCGGCTTCCTGCTGATCCGCCGTCGCGAAGTTGCTCACCATCCACAGGTTGCCGCCCGACAGCGTGATCCGTCCGTTGGGACCGGCGGGTGCTGCCGCGTAACCGAACTGCGTGAGGTCGGCATCGGGGAACTGCGTGTAATCCCAGTTGAACTGATCGCCAGCGTAGATGACCATCGCCACGCGCCCGGAAACCAGCGCCTCGGAGATGCTGCCCCAGTCGAGCGTCGCGCCGGGGAGAACATCGAGTTCCCAGCGCAGCGATTGGATGAATTCCAGCGCCTCGACCGTTGCGCCTTCGCCGAATGCTGCCGTGTACGTCCCGTCGCCGTTGTCGCGGATGATGTCGGCGGGAGTCGCGCCGAAGCCGTAGGCGATGTTCGTGAAGTGCCAACCTGTCGCCGCGCTGCCATCGTTGATGAAGGCGAAGCCCGCCACATTGTTGTCACGATCCGTCAGCGCAACCGCCATGTCGGCGAGTTCCTGCCACGTCGCCGGGGGCGCATCGAAGCCCGCCGCTTGCAGCATGGGGATGTTGTACGCTAGACCGAGCGCATACGCATCCTTCGGAATGCCGTAGATGCTGCCCTCGACGGTCATCGGCGCGAGGATCGCCGGGTTGAACACATCGGCAACGCCCGCTGCTTCAAAGTATGCCGTCAGGTCGGCGGCGGCGTTCTGCGCGACGAATTTCGGCGGTTCGGTGTAATACGCGCGGAAGAGCGTCGGGAGCTGCTGCCCGGCGATCAAGGCGGTGAATGCCGCCGGGTCATACTGAAGTTCCGATCCTTCAATCGTCACGTTCGGGTACAAATCCATGAAGCGCTGCGCGGTGGCTTCCCACGTCGCGCGGGCATCGGCTTGGTCGGCAGAGGGCATTTCGGAGACGGTAATCGTCACCGGACGCCCACCGGCGATTTGCTCAGGCAGGGTCAAAACTTCGGGAACGGGGGCGGCATCCTGCGCAAGCACAGGCATGACGCTCAGTACGGCAATAAGCGCCACCAGTACAAAGGTGAATTTGCGGAACATGGTGAAGTTCTCCTAATTTCAGTCAGTTGTAGTGCATAGCTTTCATGTTCACATTCACAGCGCTGTTGATTTGAGACGTCTCAAAAGACATTGTATGATAGATGCGGGATGCTGTCAAGGAATCCATAGAGACGTCTCAAAAGTGATTTCTGTGGTACATTGGATGGATTAAAGAAAGGTGCTTCAATGGCAACGCTCAAAGACGTCGCCGCCGCAGCCAACGTCACCATGCTCGACGCTTTCCTCGCCTTGAAGAATGATGCGAGGATCGCCGTTGACATCAAGGATCGCGTTGATGAGGCAGCGCTCACACTCAACTACGAATTGAAGATCACACAAATTGATGTCGCTGACTTGGCGGGGGTCGGCAAAGGCACGGTCTCATATGCTCTGAACGGCAGCGACCTGATCAAGCCGGAGACGCGGCAGAAAGTTGTCGAAGCAGCGGCACAGCTTGGCTACCGCCCCAACATCATGGCGCGCAACCTCAAGACGAACCGCGCTGGCATTGTCGGCTATTCGTGGCACATCCACGATGACCCTGCCCGCCTGAATAACCTGCTCGACGAATTCATTTACCGCGTGACGATAGCGGCGGAGACGCACCACTACCACCTGCTGACCTTCATTCAGCCGCAGGAAGACGCAGAACGCGTGTATGACGACCTGATTTCGACCAATCGGGTGGATGGTTTCATCCTCTCGGATGTGCGCTACGACGATCAGCGCATCAAACGGCTGTTTGCGCTCAACGCGCCGTTTGTCGCCTTCGGCGGCATGTACCTGCCCGATGCGAACTTCGCCTACGTGGATGTCGATGGCAAATTGGGCATCGAGAGGGTGATCGATCACCTGCTGGCGCAGGGGCACGAGCGCATCGGGTTGGTCAACTGGCATCCCGGCAATCTGGTCGGCGATGCGCGCGAAGCGGGTTATCGCTCGGCGATGCGTAAAGCGGGCATTACGATCCACGACGACTGGATCGCCTATACCCCGAACATCCTGCGCTCCGCGTCAGAGGCGACCGCGCGCGTCATGGCGGCAAAACATGCGCCGAGCGCCATCGTTTGCACCAATGATGTGATGGCGTTCGGCGCAAAAGCGCTGCTGGATGAGCGCGGCTACCGGGGGGTCGCGCTGACCGGGTACGACGACGATCCGACGGCGGAATTCTTGCAAATCACGTCCGTTCGGCAGCCGATAGCCGCTGTTTCCAAGACGCTGTTCGATCTGCTGCTCGGCGAAATTCGGAACGAGCCGCGCGCGCAGCGACAGGTCGTCTTCGATCCAGAACTGATCGTCCGGCAGAGTTCGCTCGCAGGGTGACTCTACGTGTGGCAGCCGCCTCCGCAGGCACACGGCGGTTCGTGCGGCGCGTCATCCTCGCGCACGACTTCATAGTATCGGGGCAGCGCGACGACGAACGGGCATGCGCCTTTGACGCCGCAGCTCGTACACGCGCTGCCACCGCCGTTGACTTCGCGCAGCTTGCCTTTGCGCACCCAGTAGTCGATCATGCCGTGCAGTACGCCGGGTTCGATCTGCATTTCGCGTGCCATCTGCCCTACCGACAGCGGCGCGGATTGGTGGGTGAACCGTTCAAGCACGGCGCTTAGCTGACTCGCCATCGCTCACCCTCCCAGCCCGAGCAGCGAACCGCCTTGATAGACGATCACTGCTGCCAGCCATGCCACCGCGAAGGTGTAGGCAATCTGGTAGAGCATGTAGCGCGTCCCGAACTCGTGACGCATCGCCGCGACCGTCACCATGCAGGGCGTGTAGAGCAGCACGAACACGGTGAAAGCGACCGCTGCCAGCGGCGTGAAGACCTGCGGCAGCGCTGATTCCAGTGCGCTCGTATCGTCTGCTTCACCGCCTGCGCCGAGGAAATCCGCCTCCGCCATGTGGATGCCGGGGATGATATTCACCGTACGCGGCACGATGTTGACGATCTCCTGCACCGTTAGCACGGCGGCTTCTGCGAATGATGTGCCGATGAAGGCGACATCGTCGATGAAGCTCGGCGGGGTGGATGCTTCTTCTTCGCCCGCTGCTGCTTCGCCGACGAAAATCTGACTCATCGTGCCCACGACGACTTCCTTCGCAACCAGCCCGGTGATCAGCGATCCGGTCGCCTGCCAGTTGCCAAATCCGGTCGGAGCGAAGACCGGCGCGGCGATCTGGCTGACCGTGCCGAATACGCTGTCCCCCGGAGGAACATCATTGAAACTGCCATCACCGCTGGCAGGGAGCGCCATCAGCAGCCAGATCAGGATCGAAGTCGCCAGAATGATCGTCCCGGCTTTGCGGACGAAACCGCTCGTGCGTTCCCACGTTTGCCGCCACACGGTTTGCAGTCTGGGCAGGCGATACGGGGGCAGTTCCATGACGAATGGCTGCGGCGGCTTGTTGCGGTAGACCGTCTTCTTGAGCGCCCACCCCGTGCCAAGCGCGACCGCGATGCCGAGCAGGTACATGGCGAAGATCAAATTGCCCGCCTGTGCGCCGAAGAACGCCGCGCCGATCACGACATAGACGGGCAGGCGTGCGCCGCAGCTCATGAAGGTCACGAGGAAGCCGGTCAGCTTGCGGTCACTCTCGTTTTCGAGCGTGCGCGTCGCGTAAACTGCCGGGACGTTACAGCCGAAACCGACCAGCATCGGCAGGAAGCTCTTGCCATGCAGCCCGATGATGCGCATGACGCGATCCATCACAAAGGCGGCGCGCGCCATATAGCCGCTGTCTTCGAGCACGCCGATCACGAGGTAGAGCGCCATCAGTACCGGCACGAACACCAGCACGCCGCCGACTCCGGCGATCACGCCATCCACCAGCAGCGCTTCGATCCATGTCCCGCCAAGACCGAGCGCGCCGAGCAGTCCACTCGTCCAATGGGTCAGCGGACCGGCGATCACACCGTCCACCCAATCGAGCAGCGGCGCGCTGACATTAGCGGTGATCTGGAAGACCACCCACATCAGCAGCAGGAAGATCGGCACACCCCATAGGCGGTGCGTCAGGATGCGGTCGAGCTTGTCGGACGTGGTTTCGACAGCTTCGCGCGGACGGGTGAGCGCATCCGAGACTAACCCGCCGATGAACCCGTAACGCGCATCCGTGATCAACGTCTCGGCATCTTCGCCCGTCGCCGCCTCGATCCGTGCCGCGCCTGCTGCACCGGCTTCGATCAGCGCCGGGTACGCTTCAAGCCGCTTGAGCACGTCCTCGTCGGCTTCCAGCAGCTTGATCGCCAACCAGTGCGGGCGATACTGCTCCGTCAGTGTCGGGAGTGCGCGGATCGCGCTTTCGAGCTGCGTGATCTCGGTTTCAACGGCTGTCGAGTACGGGATGCGGGCGGGACGCTGTTCGCCGCTGGCAGCCGTTTGACGGATCGCCGCTTTGAGCGCGTCCACGCCGATGCCGCTGCTGCCGACCGTTTCGATCACTGGCGCGCCGTTCAAACCGCGCGAGAGCTTTTGCGCGTCGATGTGCAGCCCGCGATTACGCGCAATATCGCTCATGTTCAGCGCGAGGATGACGGGTGTTTCCAGTTCGAGAATCTGTGTCACCAGATACAGGTTGCGTTCGAGGTTGGCGGCATCGACAACGGCGATCACCGCGCCGGGGCGCTCGTTGATGATGAAATCGCGCGAGATGATCTCTTCAATCGAATAAGCTGTCAGGCTGTACGTCCCCGGCAGATCGACGATGACCACGTCTTCCCCATCGAGCCGTAAGCGTCCTTCCTTCTTCTCGACCGTTTTGCCGGGCCAGTTGCCGACATGCTGGCGCGAACCCGTCAGCGCGTTGAACAGCGTACTTTTGCCGACATTCGGGTTACCCGCGAGGGCGATTTTGAGCGACTGCGCCGCCACGTTACGCCTCCGCCTGCGCGTATCGAACCATGATCTTCTGCGCCATGCCGTGCCCGATGGCGAGACGGGTATCATTCTTGACCGCGAGGATCATCGGACCGCTGAGATCGCTCTGCACGATCCGCACGAACGCGCCAACGTTCAGTCCCAGCTCATTCAAGCGCTGGCACACCTTTTCACCGCCCCGAATTTCGGTCAGCGCGACGGTTTCGCCGCGCGCGGCAAACGAGATCGGGAAGCACGTATCGTGGGTCATCATGCTGAGGTTTCCTGTTGGGTGAGTTCGATTTCGATAACTGCCGCTTCTGATTTGCGCAGCGACAGGTGATAAGCGCGCACGCGATATTCAACCGGATCGCCCATGGGGGCTGCTTTGATCATTTGGACGACCGCGCCTTTGGTGAGTCCCATATCCATCAAGCGGCGGCGTACCTGCCCCTGCCCGCCGATGTGGCGGACAATGGCGGTCTGCCCCGCCTGTAGTTGATCTAAAGTCATGTTCGGTTTCTCCTCGCGGCAGTCCGGGCACAGACCGCCCGCACACATACATAAGGTCAGTACCTCTGCGCCAAGCTGCGCGCCCAATTCGCGCTTGAGTTGTTCGATCCATGTGGATTGGAAAGGGATCACCCGCCCACAGCGGCGGCACGTAAAATGGAAGGTCAGTTCGAGTTCTGCCTGAACGCTGTAGACCTTGCGCTCGTGGTCGGTGGAGAAGTAGCGCGAGGTGATGACATGCGCGTCCTCCAGCGTGTGCAGCGTCCGGTAAACAGTGGGCAGGCTGATGGTGGCGTCCTGCTGCACAGCGAGCTGATGCAGGCGCTCGGCGTCGATTTCGTCGTGCGCGGCGATCAGGTCAAGCAGGAGTTTGCGCTGTCCGGTGATCCGTCCACCGCTGGCGCGAATGGCTTCTTTTGCCTGCTCCTGAAACGACATGTCACCTGCCTCACTGCTTGCTGCAAATCACTTACAACAAGCAGTGTAAGCCGCGCGATTTCGCGCTAAACAGTGACAAACATCACAGGAAGTAGGACGATAATCACTTTACTGCTGTGCATAATGTGTGTTCGCTGCCGAAAAATAATTCTTGCAGTCCAAGCACACAAAGTTTACTCAGGTTAATTCAGCTGCTTGACCGGACGCACATTCCGCACGGCGGGGTCATCTAGTTTCGGGTCGTGTGACAGGCTGATGACGGCATGACGCGCCCATCCGGGCTGACGCTGCTCTTTTCTCGCGTAAATGCTGCGTCCGCCGTGTATATAAGATCGGACGCACTGTTGCGCGTCCCTACGGATGTTTTTGAACTTTTACTGGATCGAGCACTTAAGCCTACATCGGACGTTCCGGGTTATTCATGTTGCTCACGTCTAAAGCATGAGCATTATCTCTTCACTCAGTGAGTAGGGGTGTGGTAACGAGTCTGCCGAAAACTCTATGTGGGCTGATACGCGCGAATGGCTGCGCGCTTGTCCTCGATGGCGAAGCACTCGGCTTGGTTGGTGCTCATCAAACGGGTTGCCACTCGGATGCCCTCCCCTTCGCCGATCAGCCCCGCATCGACTTCCGCTTGCAGCGCGCGGGTCAGCCAAGTGCGCGCCTGCTGTGCGAACGAGACGGCGGCATTGGGCCACCACGTATCGCCGCCGAACACGAACAGCTTGTTGACGGGAACTGTGTGCAGCATCCGGCGCAAGAAATCGACGGAACTGTGCGGATCGATGCTCCACGCCCAGCACATATCCACGAACACACCGGGATAATGCTTGGCGATGGCGATCAATTCGTCGGCGTAGGGGTAACCGATATGCATCAGCACGAAGCGCGCTTGCGGGTAGCGCTGGAGCAGCGCGCAGAGGTGACCGGGACGAATGCGATCAATCCACATTTCCCCATAACGGGCATTGTAGCCCGTATGCAGCTTGAAGGGCAGCTTATGTTCTATCGAAAGCTCGACACCCCGCGCGAGGCACCAATCCCCCATGCAGAGCCGTTCCGCATCGCTGATCGTCTCGCCGCGCAGCATTTGCTGCAAGATGCGGGCAGCATCGGCGTCGCTGCGTTCCGACCACAGAAGTGTCCGGCGGTAGGCGTGCTGCGATTTGACGGCAATCGCGCAGGGAGCATACAGGGCGAAAAGCGCTTCAAAGGCGCTGCGCAGGGACTTCAGATCAGTCACTTCGATCCGTGTTTCCTGCCGCATGGCGTCAAAGTCGATCTCACCGTTACTCAAGAAGTACCACGAGAGATCATGCAGGAAGAAATCGCTCCCCGCCGGATCGGGCAGGCATGACCATGTTTTGCTGTCGATCTGGACATAGTCGAGCCGCCCCTCATCGCGGAGTATGCGCAGACGCTCCCCCGGCTGACGCAGCAAAGCATTGCGCTCGACTGCCGCGTACAGCCCCGGCACGGTAATGTCGTCCATGCCATAGACACGGCGCGCGGTCAGACGTACCGCCTCGCCGAAACCCGTATATTTACAGTGCTCCCACGCGGCGGCAACTCCCGACCAGCGCGCTTCAAGATCGGGATTATTCGCATCGAGGAGAGCGGCGACGGCGGCGGGTGCAGCCCCGGCAACGACCAAATCCGCCGTGATATACAGCCGGTCGAACAAGTCCTGCAAGATGTCCGGTCCGCTGTTGACGTACTGGCTTTCGTCGTAGAGATGCTCATGGGTATCGGCAAGCGAGATTGTTTGAATATGCTGCGCTAGGTCATTCATCTTCACTCGTCGTCAATCACTCGAATGGGCAGTCTGTCCCGTTTCAGATCGACCAGAAACGAGAACAGTGTACCCAATTTTTCCAGCAGAGCACAAGCGCTCTGCCTGTGCTAGGAAACTAGCCTTTGACCGCGCCGAGCGTCATCCCCTGAATGAAATACCGTTGGAAGAAGATGAAGATCACCAGCGTGGGAACGCTGGCGATGATCGCCATCGCGCCCTGTACGCCCCACGCCACACTGTACTGCCCCTTCAACGTGACCAAGCCCACCATCACCGTGCGCATACTGTCGGACTGGGTGAAGATCAGGGGCCACAGGAAATCGTTCCAGATCCACGTGAACTGAAGCGTCGCCAGCACGGCGACGGCGGGCAAACTGAGCGGCAGGAACACACGCAGCAGGACTTGTCCCTCGTTCGCACCGTCGATGACCGCCGCATCGCGCAGCGCCGTCGGGATCGCCGAGAAGAAATTGCGCATCAGCAGCGTGCAGATCGGCAAGCCGAAGGCGGTATGCACGATGATCATGGGCCACAGCGTATCGTACAAACCTATCGTATTGAACAGGCGAAAGAGCGGAATCAGCACGATTTGCGGTGGGAAGAACATGCCCGCGACCACGAACACGAACAACCATTCGCTGCCCCGAAACGGCAGTTTGCTGAAAACGTACCCGCTGAGCAGTCCGATCGCGATGGAGGAGAACGTTGCCGGAATGGTCACGAGGAACGAATTGACCATATACGTGCGCACGTTGCCGTTATTCCATGCTTCGTCGTAATTGTCGAAGTTGAACTGTGTCGGCACTGACCACAATCCACCGCGCGAGATTTCCTCGGTCGTCTTGAACGAACTGATGATGACACCCAGACCCGGCAGCGAATACAGGACGACGATGATCGTCAGGCTGAGGTAGAGCGCCCCCAGCGTGAGACGGCGGCGAACCTTATCATCGGCTTGTGAGACAGGACTAGAAGAGGATGCGCGGACGAGGCTAGTCATACAGATTCTCCAGAGCGCGCACCTGCCGGAAGTAGAAGGCGATCAGCACGAGGGCGATCAGAAACAACACGACCGAAATCGCGCTGCCGTAGCCCATGAAATACTTCTTAAACGATTCGTTGTACATCATCATCGCCAGCGTATCCGAGGAGTGAAACGGTCCTCCACCGGTCATGATGTAGACGATGTCGAAGCTCTTGAGCGAATTGATCACCGCAAGCGCGATGACCACAACCGTCGCCGGTTGCAGCAGCGGAATCACCACGCGCAGCAGTGACTGCCGGTAATTCGCGCCATCGATCTGCGCGGCTTCGAGCAGTTC
>JACSRG010000479.1 GCA_014879865.1 Anaerolinea sp. | reverse complement strand
TGGTCATCAAGACGCCGTGGCCCTCGATGCTGCGCACGATCTACGGCGACCCGGAACGCTTCGTCAACCAGTATTGGAAGACCTATCAGCAGCAGGGCTGGTATGTGACCGGCGACTCGGCGCGCAAGGATGAGGACGGCTACATCTGGATCATCGGGCGCAACGACGACGTGATCAAGGTGAGCGGCTATCGCCTCGGCACAGCGGAGATCGAGTCCGGTTTGGTGAGTCACCCGGCAGTCGCGGAAGCCGCCGCCATCGGCGTACCGGACGAAGTGCGCGGCAACGTGATCTACGCCTACTGCATCTTGCGCGCGAATTTTCAGGCGAACGACGCGCTGCGCGAGGCGTTGAAGGAACACATTCGCCACGAAGTCGGTCCCATCGCCGTGCCGACCAAGATCGAATTTGTCGATGCGCTGCCGAAGACGCGCTCCGGCAAGATCATGCGCCGCGTGTTGAAGGCACAGGCGACGGGTCAGCCGCTCGGCGACACGAGTACGCTGGAAGAATAGACCGATCCGCTTTTGTAGGGACGAGGCACTGCCTCGTCCTTCTTAATTCTGCTTAACTGCCGCTGACAGTCCAGTCGAATTGCTCACCGTCGGTCCGCACACTGATCGTGTCCCCGACCGTTGACCAAGTGGCATAGTCAACCCAGTCGCTGATTGGACGCTCCTGCCGCATCCCGGTATCTACATCCCATACAGCGAGGCGGATGCCATTCGCGTCTTCGATGGCGGCGGCGATATAGCGGCACGTCGCCGACCACCCAAGCGCCTGAAAACCTCTCAGGTCGAGGTCGTCCTCGACGACGGCGACAAGCTCAGAGGGGGCAAGCCAATTGGTCAGTACAAGCTGATGGTTGAATGTCTGATAGCTGATAAGGGGAAGGCAGGCATAACGCGATGTGAACGCGATCGCTGCCGTTTCGGCTTCGTCCTGCGACACAAAGGCATAACTTGGCTCAACGCGGTTGATCGACGCTGACGGGAGATTCAAGGTGACAGTGATGTTGCTAATCAGATCCAGTTGCAGCAGTCCGTGCGCAACATCCCACCGCGCCTCACGGTAAGTGGCAAGCTCTCCAGCGCACCCGACAACGCTGACATACTCACAGTCCGATGAAACCAATGCGCTGACAAACGTTTGTGCGTTTGTGTCTAAATCCCACAAATAAAGCCTATCCAATGCTGTGGCGAGGACAAGATTGCCTTCGGGACTCACGTCGATAGAACGGCGATTCCGTCCCGCATCGTGTAACGTACCCATCCGCCCAGAGGTGTCACTCATTAAGTCGTAGACGGCAGTGTCGTAGCGACCTTCGACATTGCGGAACGTGACGATCAGGTAGCGGCAGTTCGACGTAAAGCCGACTCGCCAGATACGTCTCACCATCACATCGGCTTCGAGAACCCTGATCACTTCACGCGGGACGCTGCGCAGCAGGACAAGGCTGCGGTTGTAGTCTTGATAGACGACGTGGATTCCGCCTTCCGATAAACCGACCG
>JACSRG010000502.1 GCA_014879865.1 Anaerolinea sp. | reverse complement strand
GGGTGAAGTCCCTCTCCCTGAGGGAGAGGGATTTAGGGTGAGGGCAGTTTGCAGACAGACCCTAGTCGCAGCAGAGGAACATCTAGCCTCGTCGGGACGGGCGGCGAGTCCTACTCAGTCCTCAGTCCTTTCACCTCAGTCCTCAGTCCTTCGACCTTCACTCCGCGCATTCCGGCTCGGCAGTCGTGCACATCCAGCGTTCTTCGCTCGTACCTTCCGCCGCCCACCCATGTACGCGATCCATTTCGACATACCAGTACAGCGTCGGCAGTCCGCCCCATTGACCGCACACGGGTCCCGCCAGAATCTTGAGCGGCTGATTGTCATACGCCTGCGCGACCGTATCGAGCGCGCCACCCGTCACCCACGTCATGAGGCGCAGCGCACCGATCCCGTTGAAATCCACGACTGCCGTATCTCCGGTGACAAACCGGGTCGGCGGCACACCGGGGCATTCGCTTTCCCCCGTGATCACCGCTTCGTCGGTCGCGCTCGGCGCTTCGGTCGGGACGGGCGTTGGCGGTACTGGGGTCTCCGTCGCCGCTGGCGCAAGCGTTACCAAGCGGATCGGCGGTTGGGTCGGCGAAGGTGTGAATGTGCTCGTCGGCGGAAGCGGCGTCGTGGTGAACGTCGCCGTGAACGTCGGCGTCATACTCGGCGTGAGCGTCAACGTGGGCAGCGGCGTCGGCGTGAACGTCGGCGGGATGTCCTGCGCGATATGCTCGAACGCCGCCCCGCTGGCAAAATCCGCCTCATAGATCGATACTGCCATGCGCAGTACCGCGCTGACCTCGTCGCCTTCGACGGACAGCGTGTCGATGGCAACCGTCGGCAGCGTCGCCACGCGCAGCGAGGAGACGTAGATCATCAGATGCCGCATTGCGCCTTCAACCTCGATGATATACCGGCGCATCCGGTAAACGTCGGCGGTTGTATTGGCTTGCGGCGTGGCAACGACGGCAGGCGGCTGAACTTCCAAGCGGCGGATGTTCACGCCGCTGCGCGACGCCATGTCATAGAGCACGTTGAGGACGAGATCCGCCTGCGCGCCGGTCAAGAAGTAGGACGATGCCATCGCGCGTTCGGTTTCCGCACTCTGCAAGCGGACTTGGGCGATCTGCGCGTCGTCGTCGGTGGGCTGGTTTGCCCGCTGCGCGAGTTCCGTGCGCTGAGCCTCGATCAGCGCTTGATTGGTTTCATACGCGTTCCACTGGGGCATCACCAGCGCTGCGCACAGAAACAGGTTGCCCATCACCAGCGCCGCCAGCAGCATCCAGCGAAACAGAGCAATGAAACGTGGTGATCCGATACTTCTCATGACTCTCCACCTTCCATCACCAACTGGATCAGCAGCGTGAAGCGGACGTAATTCCCGGTTGGGATGAAGCGCCGCACCGGGACGGAAACCGGCGCTGCCAGCGTCGCATCCATCGACACAGGCGGGAGCGCCGTGAGGCTCAGCGACTCGTCCGCCGTGACAGTTTCAAGCGACTGCACCGTGACCACCTGAATGATCGACTGGCGGCGCAGTTCGTCGGTATAGGCGCGCACAACCGACTCCGAGAGCGCTTCCCCGCTCAACTGGACGAGTCCGCCGGTGGGCGCGCCGCTTGATCCGTCGATGGGTGCGCTCACAGGGGTTTGTTCCTGTATCGTGACGATCTGGAGCAGCGTAGCATCGAAGTTCAGCAGCACGAGCATCAAATCCGGATAGTTGACATGGCTGGTTTGCAGCGTGTTCACCGTGTCGCTGAGCGAGCGCGCCTCGTTGAGCGTCCCCATCAGCGACTCGTTCAACTCGACCTGCTCGGCGGGCAGCGCGGGCGTGACGGCGAGCGTTGCGCTCAAGGCGGTCAGTTCGACCGACTGCGGCGCGCGCTGTTCCTTGAGCGTCATCGCCAGCAGGTAGAGCGGCACGATCAGCATCATGAGGCACAGGATCAGCAGCCACAGCGCCAAGCCGGGAATCGGCGGGCGGCGCGGCGTATCCTCATACGTGCTGTCGGGCGTCGTGGCAGGTGTAGTAATCATCAGCCGACTCCTTGGAGCCATAAGACTACCAGCGCACCCGCGCATAAGAAGGGTGCATAGGGCAGTCCGAAATCTTTCGTTTTACCGCGCACCAGCAGCGTGATCGCGACCAGCGCGCCCGCTGTGCCGCCGATCAGCAGTGCATACAGCACACCGGGGAAACCGAACAAAAAGCCGATCAGCGCCGCCAGCTTGGTATCGCCGCCGCCGATGCCCCCCGGCTTGAGGTAGGCAGTCAGCGCGAACACACCGAACGCCAGCGCGCCGCCGAGCAGCACGCCGCGCGGATCGTCATGGAGGACGAGCAGGCGCAGCGCCAGCGTGACGAGGATCGCCGGGTAAACGAGCGCGTTCGGGATGATACGGCGGCGCATGTCGATCACCGCGATGACGATGAAGAACGCCGAGGCGATCCACAGAAATAAGTCGGTCATGAGGCTCTTCCTTCACGTTCACGCAGCTTGGCGGCGGCTTTCTCCGCCAGTTCAGTCAGCATTTTGATGTCAACGTCGGTCAACCCTTTGAGCAGGGTCGCGCGGTACTGGTTGGCATCGTCGTCCACGAACACGTTCGACAGCAGATTTTGCAGCACCGCCGGGACTTCTGGCGCGGGGTCGGTCGGTTTCTCCACCTTCGGCGCGGGCTTGACCAGCACGGGCGTAGGCGGTGGGAGGGGAACTTCTTCCGGCACGGGTTCTTCTTCGAACAACGGCAGCAGCAGCGGCTCGCGCTTTTTGCGCGCTTCGCGCAGGGTGATGATGACCCAGATTCCCACCGCCCCGATGCCTAACAAGACGGCGACGACCAGAGTCACGAGGATGATGCGCTGTTCAAGTATGAGATCGATCAGTGTGGACATGACTGCCTGCCTACTTCACCAAAATGCCTGCGACCAGCGGCGGGACAACAATGAACGCGAGCCCCGAAATCACCAGCATCATCCCCAAGTACAACGTGACCTTGAGGCGACCACCGCCATCGGTGACGACGATGGCGATAGCACTCACGAGCGCCAGCACCACCACCATCAAGACGGTGACTCCGGAGAGAAATTCCAAATCGGCGGGCGTGAACTGCGCCATGCTCATGGTGAAACGGGGTCCCGACCCCATCGCATCCTGCGATGGCATGAGCGTCGCCACCAACTGCGCGAAGCTCTGCACAATCGACAGCACGAACACCATCAGCGCGGCGACCACGATGTGCATGACCGTCGTCAAACCGGTGAACGTCCCGGTGATCAAGCGGCGCTTGGAACGAAGCTGAACCGTCTTCGCGGCGAACAGCGAGCACAGGTAGCCGACGCGCTCCGGGTCGCCACCCATTTTGACGGCATTGTAGAACACATCGACCACATCGCTGATCAAGCGGCTGCCTGTCTCCATGCCGAACTGCCGCCAGCACACTTCCGGGTCGATCAACGCTTGCAGGCGCGTACTCAGCCGCGTGATATCGTCTTTGAGCATGGGGAACGACGTCAGGTCGATGCGCCCCAACGATTCGCGCAGTGTCGCGCCGCTGGCGGTCGCCATACCGCCGGTCGAGCGCAGGAACGTGCTGAACTCGACATCCTTCTTCAAAGTCTGACCATCGCTTTTCGCCGCCATCAACCCGATGGGCATGATGATCGCTGCGACGAGGATCATCTGCACGCCGACCGGCACATGAATCAACGTCGTCAGCACCAGCGCGACGCCAGCAGCGGGCAAGGCGATCCGCGACCAGCGGTAAACCCGCTTCTGCTCGGCGGAGCCTTTGGTCGGCGAAACGATCATGAATTCGCGCGGGGCAGAACGAAAGATGATCCACGCGCTTAAGCCGCTCATCACCATGCCGGTCATGACCATGCCGCCCATCGTCCGCACATCCGACGAGTAGATCATCGCGCTGATGATCTGCACGATGATGACCAGCGCTACCGAGATCACGATGGACGAAAAGGCGTTCGTCCACTGCTTGAGCACTTCGAGGCTGCGCTCATAGGCGTTGTGATAGTCGCCGCCCTGCACTTCGGCTTCGCGCGTCAGGTAATCGGAGATCGGTTCGCCGGAACGCAGCGCGTCCGACAGCCGCAGCAAGAAACTGCGCATGTTCTCCGACGGGGCGCTCGCGCCGACGCGGCGGCACGCTTCCGGGTAGTCGAAGCGGAACTCCGCTACCAAGCGGTTGATCGCCGCGAAGTACTGGCGCACGCGCGGCATGGTCTGCGTGGACAGATCGAAAATCTTGCTGCGCGCCACGCCCGCCGACGCGATGGCGGACATAAAAGTCAGTTGGTAGTACAGCTCAAAGGGGCTGACGCGCTCAAAGGAGCTTTTGTCGCCGCGCTTCGCTGAGGACTTTGAAGAGGTCATTGAAATCCGTCACTCCCTGTTCCCGATGCAGTCGTTCAAAGACTTTCGCCCGCCGCTTGACTTCGTTGTAGATTTCTTTCGGGCGGGTCGGTGGGATGCCCCGCTTGATGGCGATCACTTGTTCCAGCAAGTAGCTGTTCATGTAGCCCGCGAACTCGAATAGGTCTTTGACCGGATTCCAGCGGAACGCTTCCAAGAACGAGAAGGTATCCGTCGGCGGGTCGTAGCCGATGATCTCGTTGATGCTCAAAATGCGGCGTGCCGACTTGCCGTTCTGGAGCTGCACCGCCGACTGGATGATGACGACGTTCAGGTTATCGACGTAGGTTTTCGGGATGTTGATCGGGTCGCCGGTAAGACGCTGGATCAGCTTTTCGACGCTGGCGGCGTGGAAGGTGGACATCACGCCGTGACCTGTCTGCATGGCTTGGAAAGCAACCGCCGCTTCGACGCTGCGGATTTCGCCGACGATGATGCGATCCGGGCGCTGCCGCAGTGCCGCTTTCAGCAGATCGAACATGCCGACGTCGCCGCCTTTGTTCTGCGACCCGGTGTGCCGCGTCATCTCCTGAATCCAGTTTTTGTGCGGCACATAGACTTCCGGCGTGTCTTCGATGGTGACGATTTTGGCGTCCGCCTTCATGAACGCCGTAATCGCGTTGAGCGTGGTCGTCTTGCCGGACGCCGTCGCGCCGACCACGAACAGGTTCATGCCTTCTTCCAGCATCAGCGACAGATACGACGCCATCAGGTAATCCATCGTGCCAAATTCCACCAGTTCGAGGAAGCTGGTCGGCGTGCCGCTGAATTTACGGATGGTGAAGTTGCTGCCGCGCTTGGAGATTTCGCGCCCGTACACGATGTTGATACGCGAACCATCCGGCAGCACCGCGTCGATCAACGGGTTGCGCACGGTGACGGGATGCTTGATCCATTCGCCGAGCCACACCACGAACTCGTCCACTTCATCGAGTGTGCCGAAGTAAAGCGACGACTGCACGCTGCGGAAGATTTTGTGTTCGACGAAGACATGCCCCGTACCGCTGCACGAAATATCTTCGATGTTCGGGTCGAGCAGCAGCGGCTGTAAAACGCCCAAGCCGATCTTGTCGCGGATGATCCGGTACTTGAGCGCCGACAATTCCATCGGCGTGACCACGATCTTGTCCGACTTGCCTTTGCCATTCTGCGGACGCGCGTCGGTCGTGCACAGCCGTTCGACCAACTGGATCAGCAGCACTTTTTTCGCTTCGACATCTTCCTCCGCGCCGATTTGTTCCGCGTGCACCAGCAGGCTTTCTTCGACCCGGATCATGATCTTTTCGATGTCCACGACGGTCGTCGGTTCAATCGAAATGTGGTGATCGCGCGCGCCCGTCGCATCGGGATAGATGTGGACGAACAAGCCCTCTTTCGTCGGGTAAATCACATTGCTCGATCCGCTGTCACGCATACTGCGCGACAGCTTGTGCGCGTATGCCGGGATGCCGATCTCGTGTAACGGCAGCCGCGCCACATACAGCGCCAGAAAGTCGCTTTCGGAGCACGCCTGCTGCAAGCCTTCCGGCAGTTGGGCAAACACATCCGCCGGGATTTTCGTCGGCGTGGTCGAGTTGAATTCAAAAGGCAGGATATGCTGTGCCATGATCGTTTAGCCTCGCGCCTTGCTGATCGGGATCACGCGCATCCCCCAGCCCGGTTCAACCTCGAAACCGACAATCGAGCCGGTGGACGACGATGCGCCGCGAATTTTCACGACTTCCAGCGTCTTGATGAGCCGCTGCCCGTCCTGCGATGAGCGCAGCACCAGATTCGCGTCACACATCGAGCGGATCGGCGACATGAAGTCGTTGCCGATTGCTCCGGCGTGCAGCGTCACGATGATCGTCACGCCTTCGCCTGCCAGCCGCTTACACGTCTCGAAGAAACCGAGCGTCCGCGACCCGTTGACGCCATGTGAGATCGCCGAGGTGAACGAGTCCACGATCAGCAGGTCGCGCTTGATCTCGTTATGCATGGCGCGCAGCAGCATATCCGGCGCGTTTTTGCCGAGCCGCATCAGCGCGATGGGATACACACGCAGACGGCGCAGCAGCAGATAATCCAGCACGTTCATATCAATGCTTTGCATTTGCACCATCAGACTCTTGACGGTGTTTTCGCTCGTGAACAGCGTGCAGCTCAGCCCGCTGTGCAGCGCGCCGCTCATGATCTGCTGCGTTAGGACGGATTTGCCAGCGCCGGACGTACCTTCGATCAGCGTAAGCGATGCTCTGGGCAGCCCCCCGCCCATCTTCATATCGAGTTCCGGATTGCCCGTCTGAATGGAGGTTGTTGGGTTGAGTGCGTTGCTTGACAAAATGTTACCCTTCCATGTACACAAACTGCGTACTGATTGCCGCACCGTTTGCTGGCACGGCGGTCAAGTGAACGACCGTATCTGGCTGAATAGCGAACACCAGTGGAATATCTATCTGAGCGCGTTCCGACGGGTCAAGAATGCCGCGATTGTAGATTTCCGGTGTACCTGACCCGACAAGAAGCTGTGTCACCGTCCAATGGTCGGCGGTGAGTAGGGCGCTGTACTGCACATAATTGACGTGGTACGCGCCGAGCGTATCGTAATAATGAAGCAGCACATCCCAGCGGTCATAATCGGCGAGGGGGATGCTGCCGCTGTTTTCGATCACCCATTGGATCGTCATGCCATCCGCGCTGGTGGCAGCCAGTGCGCTCAACGCAGTATGCGTTTGCTCATCCATCCGCGTGACCGCCTCTTTCCATGCCGCCGCTGTAGTCGCTTGCGCGTCGAAAACAGCGCCGGTCAGCGTGAGGATGGCGAACAGCAGCAGGATGACGATTACGATGGCAGCGACGACGTTTTCCATGATCTAAAGTCCGATAAAGTCCCGGTCGGTAATGCCGTTCGGCAGGGTGACGCTCAGGTAATAGCGCCCGCTGCTGAGCCAAGCTCCGCCATAGTGAATGACGAGTTTGAGGGTCGCGGTCGGCGACCAGTCCGCCGCATTCTCGATGCTCCACGTCCAATTGGGCAGCGGTTCAGTGCCGGTGGTGCGATGCGGGATGCGGGCGAAATTGCCTTCGGGTCCGAAAAATACGTCGAGTTGGTCGGGCGCGACGACGCGCGTGTCGCCGATGTTCTTGATCCACACGAACACTTCGAAATCACCGTTGCTGTTCGTGTCCTGCCATGTACCGCCCGCGTTGATCTCCGCCCCGGTGTGGATGATGGCGATCTCACTGCGGAACTGTTCTTCCATGCGTCCCGCCATGTTGGCAATCGAGTCACTGCCTTCCAACACCGCCGGATATGCCGCATTGAACAGCACCATCACGAGAAGCATGGCGACGATGGTGAGTAAGGCGGTACTAATGACTTTGTCCATGTTTGCCTCGCTTCGTCCCGGCGTTCTGCACGCCCGCGATCAACTTGAGAATGAGGCGTTCGCCGGATGTATCCCCGATTTCGGAGCTGGATCGCGCCGGCGGCGGCACAGGTTTTCCCGTCGTGCCGGACAGTGTTTGCATCGGGTTGTTCGGCGGCATGACCGCGTATTTGACCGGCAGGTTGTGCTTGGAAGGGACACTGCTGGAGGCGCTGGTGGCTTCGTTGCGCGCGGCTTGTTTGAGCGCGGCTTCGACCAGCGTCGCTTGAATGTACGCGGCGTCGTTGAGCGCTGATTCGACCAGCGCGACGGCGTCGGGCGAGTCGGCATCCGCGTCGGGGAGCGCCGGGTTTGACACCATGTTGGTCGGGGGTGTTCTGCCGCTGCTCTTAGGCGCATTGTAAGGTGCCATTTTGATCGGCGGCGGTTCGGCGGGCGGCTGCGAACGCTTCTGCGACCGTTCGTGATCGTCGATCAACCGCAGCAGGTAGCTCTGGATTGACTCGTCGTAGCGTCCGTCTTCCGCATACAGGTTGACCAAATCGCGTGTGCGTGCAGTCCCCAGTTTGGCGATCTTTTCGTGCGCCCACTTTTCCAGCTTCTCCGGGCTTGCCCAATTCGGGATGCCGCCCTGAGCCTGAGCAGTGTGCGGCACGCGAGAAGGATCGAGCGGCGCGGTCTGCGCCTTGTGCGACGCCTGCGGCGCGGGCTGCGGCGGCAGGGTAGGCTGTTGTGGCGCGGGCTGCTGCTGAGCCGATACCAGCTTGACCGGCATAGCAGCGCGGTCATCCTGCACGAGCATGACCGGAGCGACCGCTGCCGTCGTGGCACTGGCTGTTGCGGCGGCTGCTGATTCCTTCGGTGCGTCGGGGATCTGCAGCGATGGATGTGCCTGTTTCAGCATCAGCTCTTGGATTTCGAGGAGCGTCGCCTGTATTTGGTTCTTGAGGATCAGCACTTCTTCTTCTAGTGCCTTCACCCGTTCGTCTACGTCCATCTTGATCCCCCTAATAAAATCGCCCCACCGGCACGGCCAAGTACAGTGGGGCGATTTGTCTTCACTCGGTTGAGCGATGAGACCGGGTGATGAAGTTTGTAGGCGGGCCGTGCCTGTGTTTGAATGAGCTTGCTTGTGACTGCGTTGGTGATGAAGGGGGCGGCGGGTTGCGCCGCCCGGTACTGTTCCCTTGCTGCTGCCCGTTATCGACAGCAGCCCTACGAAAAACCTGCCTGCGTAGTGTTAGCGCAGTTCCATGACCGCTTCGATGGCGGCAGGCGTCGTGCGGGTGATGTCGAGGACACCGCCCGTCGGGGGCTTAACTTCCAGCGTGAACTGGGTCGCAGCCTTGAGCGCGTCCGCGCCTGTGGGCATGGTCACGAGGATTTCCGCCAGTTCGCCGTCTTCAAGGAGCATATCGGAGTCGCTGTTGCCGAGGAAAGAGGCGCTCCATGTGACGTTGTTGACGAGAATGGTGCTGGTGCGGAAGCCGATCAGCACGCGGCTGGTCGCGCCGGAGGTCAGGTCAACCGCCTGCCCGCCCGAGGACAGCGAGACGGTGAAGCGCATGGTTTTGACGAAATCGTCGGATGCATCAGCAGGGGTGGCATCGACGCCTTCTTCCGCGACGACCGCACCGCGCACCTGCAGAGAGGACTGTACACCGCTCAACCCGGCGTAGATCGCTTCTTCCGCTTCTTCGGTCGAGGATGTACCGGCGGACAGGATGGCGAAGGCGAACAGTGAAGCGACGACGAT
>JACSRG010000916.1 GCA_014879865.1 Anaerolinea sp. | reverse complement strand
ACCTTGAAGCTCGCTGCTCTCGCCAGCGGGACTCCCGGAAACCACTGTACCACACCTCCGCGAAGTCCTGTCTAGCCACAGCGAAAACAATGATTTGTTGGGCTTCGAAAGGATATGGCAATGACTCACAGTTTCGTGTTCACCAACCACAAGGGAGGCGTGGGTAAAAGCACGTCTGCCACCAACATCGCCTTCGGCATGGTCAATCTACTGCGCCGCGCTGATGCCGCAAATCCACGTGTGCTGATCGTCGATACGGATTCGCAGGGACATGCGTCGCTAGTGACCACCGGACGCAAGGACTATGGCGCTGATGACAGTCTGTACACGGTGCTGATGACGGATCGGCAGAATGCGCCACAGGCGTTGATGAACTGCATCGTGCCATCGACATGGGATGAAAACCTGCATGTTCTCCCCGCTTCCCCAATGCTTGAAGGCGCAGAGCGTGAATTGATGGGCGTGGCGGGTGCGCCGTATCGCCTCGCCGACCCACTGAGCAAGATTGCCAACCAGTATGGCGCGATCATCATCGACACGCGCCCCTCGTTCTCGCTGCTCACGGAGATGGGCTTGATCGCCGCGACCGATGCGATCATTCCGGTTGAGCCGCGCTATCTGGAGACGGTCGGTTTAACCAGCGTCATCCAGAAGATCAACGACATCCGCGAGGGTTGGCGTCATCCTAATTTGCGTGTGAGCGGTCTGCTGGTGACGAAGATGGACACCCGCGTGCGCGGACACAATCATCTTCTGGCAGAACTCAAAGCGCATCCCATCCTTGGAAAACTGCTCCTTGGCGTGATCCCCTCAAACGAAGCCGTCTCCTACGCGCATCGCAACCATCAAAGCCTGTTCACTTACGATCCACGCTCAGCCGCCAGCAAAGCGTACATGCAGGTGGTCGCTTCCCTAGTTCGCTACCTGTCCAAGGGAGGTGAGTAATGGCACGGGCAAACAACGACACCTCACGGATCGATGATCTGCTGGCATCCGTTACGGGCGATCTGGTTGGCGATCTGTCACAGACGCTTCAGGAAAAGTCCATTCGAGTCGAACGCATTCTGCTGGAAATGGTGCGCCCCGATCCGGTGCAGCCGCGCCGCGTGCTGCCGGAGAACATTCATCTGCGCTTCCATAATAATCACGTCACGCCGACGCAGGCGCTGCGCGAACTCGTGCAGCTCGTGCAAATCGCCGCGCGTCAACGTGGACGACCGTTCAACAATGTCCTCGAACTGCTGCCGAATGGTGACGATGAGCGCGATGACGAACCAGCGGTCAACCTGTCGCCAGAAGAAACGCTGCTGCACGATTTGGTCAATCTGGCGATCACCATCCGCGACGATGGTCAGGTCAATCCGCTGACGGTCGTGGATGTGTCGCAAGGCGTTACCCGTTTGTTTCGCATCGAGACAGGGGAACGGCGTTACTGGGCGACATGGTTGCTGCGTGACTTCATTCCCGGCTACACCGGAGATGGCATGATCCCCTGCATCGTGATCCCTGAAAACCGTTCGTCCGTTTTTCGTCAGGCGAAAGAGAACACCGCCCGTTCTGGACTCACTGCTATCGCAATGGCACGTCAAGCGGCGCTGCTGTTGCTGACGGTTCATGGCTACGAAATTCCTGCCTACGCAGTGGGGAATGACTTCTACCGTCAGGCACTCAACCTCGATTTGAAGAGCAAACGCGAATACACAGATGCAATTCTGAGTGCGATGGGCGGAGTGAAACGAGCACAGTTCAGCCATATCAAGAATCTTCTGCGCTTGTCTGACGAAGCTCTCGAACTAGCGGATCGACATGGGCTTGAAGAAGGCAGAATCCGTTTTGTGGTCAACGTCGACTCTGAATATCACGCCGAAATCATGCGGCAAATCATCGATTTCAATTTATCTGCAAAACAGGTGAAGGAGTTGTGCGAAGGCGAAAACCTGCATGACTCTAGAGACTCGAATGACGATATTTCCTCTTCCGCCCTAAAAATGGCAAAGTTTGCGCAGACGGTCAACGAAACTACACCGCAAGAGTTTGCGCGTGCATTGATGCGCCAAGAAGGAGACGCAAATATCGCTCGTGCGCGCCTTTTGGCACTCCGGAAACTATTGGCTGATGCCGAACAATACCTGACCACTGATTGAAATGTATACACGAGTATACATTTTGGAGGTTGAGCATGCTGACAAAAAGTAGATCACCGCCCTAGAAAAAGAAAATGCCCACTGCATTGAGGCTCGTGGGCGATGGGCTGTGATACTTGTGAACTCGACACTCACACTGTATCACACCCTGTCCCCCCGTGCAACTGAAAACCGATTTTCAACCGTGCTTTTTAGGCACGAGTTCTCTTCAACTTTGCATGGAGACAGGTCTCATGAACTTAACAACCCCTGATGCGTTCGCGTTGCGTCGCGCAGCAGCGTTGATGGATATTCCGCCGGGACTGACGCTCAGTCCCTTGGTTGAGTCGCTGCTGGAGACGCTCGACTGGAAGCAGGATCGTGCACAATGGATGATCTTGCAGCAGATCATCAGCCGGGACGTGGAGCTTGCTGCCCAGATTTTGCAGATCGACCCGAACGCACCACCGCCGACGACAGCCACGAAATCCGAAAACGAGTCGTATGTGCCGCCGCTGCCCAAAGCGGCACAGTTGACCGACAAACTGCGGGCATTGGCTGAAACCGTCGGCGCGTTCCACCGGGACTGCCTCGCGTGGCTGAGTCAGCGCTCACCGATGACTCCACGTATCTTCCTAGAGTCGGGTCCGCTGTGGGCGGTCGGGTTGGCGGTCGCGCGGCGCTGTGTGCTGCGTCTGGGTTTCGGGGATATTTACCCGAATCTGTACTACCTGTGGGTCGCGCCGACCACCTACTATCACAAATCGACCGGGCTGAACGCGATCACCGACATGGTACGGGATACCATGCCGCACCTACTCCTGCCCGCGACGACTTCCCCTGAAATGCTGGTCGCCAAGCTTGCGGGCGAGAAGCCTGCCAACTACGACAAGCTGCTGCCGTTCGAGCGCAAAAACGAAGACCTCGCAGCCCGTTTCGCCGGACAGCGCGGCATCCTCATCGACGAGGCGAGCAAGATGCTGATCCCGAAGAAGTACATGGAGGGACACACCGAAACGATGATGGAAATGTTCGATGCGCCTCGTCGCTTGGAACGTGAGCTACGCGGCGATGGCAAGCTGATCGTCTACAACCCGGCGCTGGCAATGATCGGCGCGACGACACCTGCACGTCTGGGACGCTACATCACTGACAGCGAGTGGGAGGACGGGTTGATGGCACGCTTCCTCTGCCTGACCCCAACCGAGCGCGAGATCAAGTGCGTGCTGAACGGACACAACCTCGACACGCATGAGTTTCCAGCCGACCTGAAAACACGGCTGCTGCGCGTGTACAACGCCTTTCCGATGCCACCCGACGAGTTCGCGCTCCACGATCTGGATGAACCGGTCAAACATCCCGCCATCAGTGCGACGATGGAACCGGCCGTCTTTGACCTGTTCAACGCCTACTACGCTGCGCTGCACGACATGACCGATCCCCGTCGCAACCTTGATGATCGGCTGCGCGGCAACTACGGACGCTTCCCGACGATGGCGCTCAAGCTGGCGCTGATCTTGGCGACTATGGACTGGACGGATGAGGGGATGCCCAACACGCCGCGCATCACGACAGCCCATTGGGCGCGGGGACAGATGCTCGCTGAGGAGTATCGCGCATCGGTGCATCGGCTGCTCGACGAGCTGAGCATCGGCGTGGACGTGAAGAACGAGAAGAAGGTGTTGGACTTCATCGCACGCCATGGCGAACGCCCCCCGTCAGCGAGGGACATCCTGCGTGGTGCTGGCGTAAAATCGCGGAAAGAGATCGACGCGACACTGGCGGCATTGGTCGAGGATGGCGTGATCGAGGTGATCGAGCGCAAAGGTATAGGCGCGGGGCGTCCGTCAAAAGGCTATCGACTGACACCGATCATTTCGTCATAGCAGCTTTGTCATAATTCCCCACCTCAAAACGGGGATGATGACATGAATTTCGAGGGCGCGTGAGAAATCTAGCCGTTAGTCTGAGGGAAAAACCGCCCAACTCGGCAATTTCGACACCGCGATGACGAAATGACGAAATGACAGAATTCCGAATTTTGGCATTTCGTCACAGCACTGACGAAATTAGTTTTGGGATGAACACCATGATTGATGTAGAGAAGCTCAAATTGCAGATCGATCTGCGGCTGATTGTCGAGCGCGATCTCGGCAAGTCACGTTATCACGGACGGGACTATGCCGTGTTCAAGTGCCCGCTGCATCATGAACAGAAGGGCTGGTCGCTGGTCGTCTACAGTGATCATTGGCGCTGCTATGGCAAATGCCAGATCGGCGGCGACGTAATCGCGTGGGCGCAGCACTACCACCAGCTCACCTTTTATGAGGCATGTGAACGGCTGGCAAACGGGGATCTACCACAGATCGAAACTGTGAACGGCGCGTGCCGTGTGCCCGAATCGATGGCGCAACCGCCGGATGCGGCGTGGCAGGCAACAGCGCGACACATTATAGATGAAGCGTGCGCTCGATTATGGTCACCGGAAGGGCAGCGTGCGTGGGGTTATCTGGTCTGGGAGCGCGGCTTGAGCGAACAGACGATTCGGCTTGCGCAGATCGGCTACCTTCCCGGTGCGCCGACGGCGTGGCGCGAAATCGAGGGATTGAACGTGCCGTGCGGTATCCTGATCCCATGGATTGTTGATGATGCCGTCTGGGGAATCAAGGTGCGCCGCGCGGCGGGTGAGCAGCGTTACCAGCAGGTGAGCGGCGGCAACATTCGCGGCAGTCTATATCTGGCGGATCAGGTTCAGCCGGGATTACCGTTAATTGTCACAGAAGGTGAGTTTGACGCGCTGATCGCTTGGCAAGTTGGCAGCGACTTCACGCGAGCGGCGGCAATCGGCAGCGCCAGCCATGCCTGTATCGACCGCCGCTGGTATGGATCGCTGCTCGGCGTGCCGCGCATGATCGCCTGTATGGATGCCGATGCAGCGGGGGCAGGCGCGGCGACACAACTGGCAGCGCTCTCCGGTGCAGTCAGGTGCGTGCAAGTGCCGAGCGGCAAAGACCTGAGCGAGTACTATCAGCAGGCAGGCGAAAACACAGTGAAGGAATGGCTTCAAAGGATGGTCGATCAATGAGTGTCATCATGACAGTACAACTTCCGCGTCAGCGACGAAGTTTGGAACCACACGAGATACGAACGATCAGTTCCGGTGTGAATACGCGCCGGCTGATCTGCCAATGACCCGGACTATTCAGATGATCGATCAACATCTGTGCCGCTTGCATCCCATACACGCGCGCTGGTTGGGCGATCACCGTCAAGAAGGGGTAAATCGTGCTGGCAAGTTCAAAGTCGTCAAAGCCAACCAATGCCAACTCCTCGGGGATCCGCACCTCAACGTCGCGCGCGGCTTCGATCACGGACAGCGCGATAAAGTTATTGGAAGCCACAATCGCAGTCGGACGATCATCGGGCGGCAGAGTAAGGAGCATCTTGGCAGGCTGATACCCCGAATGACGATGATAAGATGCGTTGAGTATCCAAGCGCCGTTGGCTTCAACTCCCGCGTCCTGAAGAGTCTTGCGGAAGCCTCGCTCGCGTTCGATGGCTTCCGAGTCATCAATAGGTCCATTAAGCAGGGCGATACGCGTGTGTCCCAGATCAAGCAGATGCTGTGTGAGAACCGATGCACCATAGAAATTGTCACCCGTGATCGTATCGGCATGGATGCCGGGATATTCCTTGTTGATCAGGACAATCGGGTAGTCGCGCTTGATCAAGGTTTTCAAGGTTTTGCGCGGGCTGTCATTGATGAGCAGACCGTCAACCCGGTTGCTGACGAGCGTTTGGATCAGTTGATCCGCTTTGTCCTGAGAACTGCCGGTGTTCCCAAGCACCATGGTGTATCCGTTTCGATGTACGACTTCTTCCGCCCCACTGGCAACCGCAGTCCAGTACGGGTTGGTGATGTCACCCACCAGCACACCAATCGTCTGTGTGCGTCCACTCAACAGACCCCGCGCTAGCGCATTTGGAAAGTAGCCTAGTTCCTCAATCGCCTTTTCGATACGCTGACGGGTCGCTGGCGCAACTTTTTGGGATCCATTCAGAACTCGGGAAACTGTCATTGCTGAAACACCGGCGTGTGCTGCAACGTCGTGGATCGTGACCATTAAATGTTATCCATAGCATTGTGATACCATTTGCAACTCATCCCTCAATTCTAGCTTGCATCGCGTGATTAACAATCCCACGACTTATGAGAAAACCTAGGATTCAATCTAGTGAGGAGAGAACAAACGACGCAAGGAGCTTTTATGAACAACCTGCTTGACAACGGTTGGATTTTGATCAATCCTATGGCAGAGAGTGATGTTATGCATAACATTGGATTGCACTCCAAATACTCGGTTAGTTTGAGACGTTGTTTGGGAGCAAATTGCACGCGCAGCATGACTTCAGTCATGGCTGACCAAGAACGGTTAGCACCCTTCAGAAAACTCAAATGCAGGTGCTTATCGAAGATTATTCAGGAAAGTTCTTCAAGTAGGTTAGTGCTGATGACTTTATTCTAGGAGAACGAAAATGTTTTCGAATATTCGTACCGGACTTCTGTTGGTGATTGTGCTCTTGTTGGTGCTTGTTCCCGCAGTTGTGACTGCCCAAGACAAAGTGACGATTGAGGTCTGGCTGTACGATGACGATCTGGGTCAGTGCGTGTCGGACCTAGTGACTGCTGGCTTCAATGCGTACAGTGAAACCGCGCAGGTAAACGTCACGCTGCAACCTGATGTCTACACGACTCTTGGAACGGCGCTGGCGGGCGGCGGTGGTCCGGATGTTGTGCCGATTGATGGTCCCGTAGCCGCACAGCAAATTGCGAGTGCCGGGCTTCTGCTGCCGCTTGATGGTTATGTCGTCTCGGAGGGTTGGGACACAAGCTTTGTCCCATGGGCGCTTGAATTGGGCAAAGTCGATGGGCAGCTTTACACCTTGCCCGACTCACTGGAAACCCTGCTGATTTGGTATAACTCCACCTTGTTTGAAACCAACGGCTGGGAAATCCCCACGACCATGGATGAGTTTTTCGCGCTCATGCAAACGATCAGTGATGCCGGGATCATCCCACTTGCGAATGCCTTCGGGGACTATCCACCTGCACATGAATGGCTCGTCGGCGCGTTCCTCAACCATTACGCAGGACCCGAAATGGTCTACGAAGCCTTGACTGGTCAGCGCGAATGGACAGATCCGGTCTTTCTTGAGGCGATCACACAGTTGAACACGATGGTTCAAAACGGTTGGGTAGATGGTGGCTTAGACACCTTCTTCACCGACAGCTTTGACACGGTACATGCGATGGTGGGCAGTGGCGAAGCGGCGATGACCCTCGAAGGCTCATGGTTCTTCCCTACCCAATATTTTGGAGCGGAAGCCGGCAACGACAACGAGTTCAACTGGTTCCCCTTCCCCACCAGCAGCGGCGATGAAGTTTATATGACGGGCATCGGTGCGGCGTGGGGTATCAACGCCAATACTGAACATCCCGAAGCAGCTGTCGAGTTCCTGAGTTGGCTGTTCTCGCCCGCCGCCCAAGCCGAGCGTCTTACGCTGTGCGGCTTTGCGCTCGCGCCGATCCAGATTAGCGCCGATGCATTTGCCGAAACTGATCCCCGTGTGGCGCAAATCTACTCCCGCTACGGTGAAGCGGCTGCTCAAGGAAATTACGGCTACACCACATGGACATTCTTCCCAAGCCCATCGCAAATCTACCTTTACGAGCAGATTCAAAACGTCTATCTGGGCGATTTGACTCCCGAAGCTTACTTAGCAGGCTTGGCTGAGTTGTTCGCGCAAGACCTCGCTGACGGCTCAGTGCCACCGATCCCGGCGCGCTAATCCTTTCATTAGTCGAAACGGGCTGCCAGAGATGTAATCCCTTGCAGCCCCAAAATCAGTTGCGAGGAGTCCATTTTGGTTCGTGACCTCGGCTCGTTGAATGATCCAGAACAAGCGCGCCAACAACAGTTTTCCGTACCGAAAATTGAGGTCGCTGAACCCAAAGCGCCCATTCGTTGGACACGCCACCGCATCATGCGGGTAATCATCATACCTTGGCTGTTCTTGCTCCCCATCTTGATCTTGCACGCGCTGGTCGTTCTAATTCCTGCGCTGCAGGGGGTCTACTACTCGCTAACTGAGTGGTCGGGCATGGGGTCAGCCGAATACGTAGGCTTAGAGAACTTTCGCCGCCTCCTGTTTGAAGACGAGGCATTCGGCAACGCGCTTGGGAACAATCTGGCGTGGATGGCGTTCTTTGTGACCGTTCCATTTGCCTTAGCCCTGTTTACGGCAAGTGTCCTGTCCCGCGTAAAAACAGGATCGCTGGTCTATCGCATGCTGCTGTTCATGCCCTTCATCATACCGAGCGTGGTCGTCGCCTCAATCTGGCGTTATCTGCTCAGTCCGCGCTTCGGGATCGGCACACAGCTCGCGAACATCGGCATTCAAGGGCTCGACATTGCCTATCTGGGACGCCCCGATACCGCGCTGATCTCAATCGCCATTGCCGACAACTGGCATTTCTGGGGTTTCCTGATGGTGCTTTTTCTGAGCGCGATGCAGGCGATTCCAACCGATCTCTACGACGCCGCCAAAGTCGATGGTGCGAATCGGTGGCAGGAATTTGTGCATGTCACACTGCCCGGTATCCGCGCCACGGTCTTTTTCATGCTGATGATGGTCATGATCTGGTCATTCCTTGTGTTTGATTATGTGTGGTTGATGACTCAAGGCGGTCCCGGCGGGTCATCAGAGGTATTGGGCTTAGTGATCTTCAAAAATGCTTTCCGGAACTTCGATGCGGGTTATGCGGCGGCTCAGGGGATCATGATCAGCATCTTTGCAGGCATGGTCGTGCTGCTGTTCATTTTCCTGCGGAAACGAGGGTGGGAAATATGATCAAGCACTTACGCAGTCGCGGAGAGTCACCGATCCTCAATCACATCATTCTGATGGTGCTGGTGCTGTTTGCCATCAGCCCCATAGTGATGATTCTGTTTAACTCACTCAAGAACAGCGCCGAGATCGGCAGAAATCCACTGGGACCACCGGAGGCGTTTCACTGGGAAAATTACCCGGATGCGTGGGAAAAAGGTCAGTTTGCGCGGACGATGGGCAACAGTGTGATCCTTGTGCTTGGCACGGTCGCGATTGAACTGGTACTGGGCGGTCTCGGCGCGTACAGTCTGGCGCAGAAGCAGCCTCCCGGCTCAAGTGTCGTCATGTTTTACATGCTGGTCGCATCGACTATTCCTATCTGGTTGTATCTGGTGCCGCTCTTCTTTACATGGCGGTCGCTGCATCTTCTCAATACCCATTTCGGATTGATCTTGATCTATGTGGCTCTCAATGCCCCATTCACGATTTTTCTGCTCCGTTCGTATCTCCTCGGGCTTCCGAAAGACTTTGAAGACGCCGCTCGGGTCGATGGCGCGAATGAGCTGCAGATTCTCACGCGCATCGTCGTGCCGATT
>JACSRG010000347.1 GCA_014879865.1 Anaerolinea sp. | reverse complement strand
CGCGCGCAGGACATCATGGCGCAGCTTCCCGGCTACTGGCAGCACTACCGCGAACAGGCGGCGGCGGATCATCCACAGCTTGACCCGGCGCGGTCACGCGGAGGGATTCACGAACTGGAATTGGCGATTGACGCGATGGACGCGATCTACAATGATCGCAAGGAGATTCTCCCGGTCAACGTGCCGAATCGCGGCGCGATCCCCGATTTGCCGGATGATCGGGTGGTCGAAGTGCGCGGCTATGTCGATAAGAACGGCGTCGTGCCGCTGGCGGATGGTCGCCTGCCCGAACCGGTACGCGGACTCGTGTCGGCGTTGAGCGAGTACCAGTATTTGACGGCACAGGCGGCGTGGTGCGGTCGGCGCAAGGACGGCATCCGCGCGCTGGCGAGTAATCCGCTGGTGGTGTCGCTGGATAAAGCCGAAGCGCTCTACGATGAGATGGCGGCGGCGCATCGGGCGTATTTGCCGGAACGACTGTTGAGTTAGTAGGGTCATGATATATCATGCCCCTACCGCAAGAATCTGTATCATTCTGGGTGATTCATGGACTGCATTCTAGGGGTGGACGGCGGCAACACCAAGACGGTCGCGCTGCTGGCGGATTTCGACGGACGGATCATCGGGACGGGGCGCAGCGGATGCAGCGACCCGTATACCTTCCCGTCGTGTGATGGCGCGGTCGCCGAGATCGAACGCGCCGTCCGGGCGGCGCTGACGCAGGCGGGGCGCACGCCAGAACACATCGTTTCGGCGTGTTACAGCCTTGCGGGGGCGGACTGGCAGGAAGATTACGTCGAACTGCGCGACGGCTTGCGCGGGCGGGGATTGGGCAAAACCGTCACCGTCTACAATGACGCGATTGGCGCGCTGCGTGCCGGGTCGCCGGATGGCACGGGCGTAGTGATCAACTGCGGCACGGGCGGCGCGATGGCGGCGCGCAATGCTGCCGGGGAATTCTGGCACACGAGCTACTGGCAGGACTCGATGGGTGGGCGCGCGCTCGGCTATGAGGCGCTGCGGGCGGTACGCCACGCCGATATTGGCATGGAGCCGCCGACGGTGCTGACCGAGGTCGTCCTGTCGCACTTCAACGTGACAACCGTCGCCGAGATGCTGCGCCGGTTTTGGACGCGCGGCGTGCCTGCGCCGACCGACATCGACGTGAGTAAACTCGCGCCGAAAATCCTCAATGCTGCCGAAGAGGGTGACCTCGTGGCGCTGCGGATGGTCGAGAATCACGCCATCCATTTGGTGGAGTACGCGCTGGCATCCGCCCGCAAGGTGGGCATGCAGCACACGCCCTTCACGCTGATTCTCAATGGCGGCGTGTTCCGTCATCCGGGGACGGTGATGCGCAGCGCGATAACGCGCCGTGTGCGGCAGGAATCGCCGGATGTGCAGGTTGTCACCAGCCGCTTCGAGCCGGTCGTCGGCGCGCTCATGCTGGCGTTCGAGGAAACCGGGCTGGCGATCACGCCGGAACTCACGGCGCAGTTCGAGGCGACCATGCCAACCGCCGACCTCTTCCA
>JACSRG010000233.1 GCA_014879865.1 Anaerolinea sp. | reverse complement strand
CTGCTCGCGCCCGTCGTCACCATGTCCTCGACCAGCAGCACGCGCTTCTTGTTGACATCACCGCCCTCGACGCGCTTGCCCCGTCCATGATCCTTCGATTCTTGACGCACAAAGACCGATGGCATGCGCAGTTCATACGCCAGTGCCGCGCTGTGGGGCACGCCGCCGACGGCGACCCCGGCAATCACGTCGAAGTTAATCGGCTTCTGCTCGACTAAGTTCTTGAACCCATCGATCACTACATGCCACGAGGCAGGGTGAAACGGCAAAATCCGGTTATCGACGTAGACGGGCGACAAGATGCCCGACTTGAACGTGATCGGCTTCTGAACGCTGAAGCCAACCGCGCCAACCTCAACGAGTGTCCACGCGACTGAATTGTTCATATTCCCTCTCGATGATTGCGGCGGCTAGCGCGCCCCGATAAATCAAGGCGGAGTAGTACTGTCCCGCCGTGGCACCAAAACTTGCCCATGATCGCCCGTCGGCAATCCCACCACACGCGATCACGTCGATCTTATAGCGTTCGTGAAGTTTTGCACGTAACAAAGATGTAACCGCTTCACAAGCCGAAGCATAAAGACGTCCGCCCGCCACGCCGCCCAATACCAAAGGATTGTCCGGCGTCGGCTGCGCTAACGTGTTCGTCGCGATGATCGCCTGCACGCCTGTTTCGACCGCTGCCCGCAGCAGCGCAGCATACTGCTCATCCGCCAGACCGGGACTCAGCTTGACCCACAGCGGTGTGCGTCCATTCAGCTCGCTGATTGCCGCCGCGCACAGCCGCCGCGCGCTGGCTTCGGTTTGATTCGCGCCGGGATCATCTTCGGTGTTCGGGCAGCTCAAGTTGAGCGTGAACCACGACGGCACGATCCCCATGTCCAGAAATAGGCGGATCGCCTCGCGGATTTCTGTCTCTTCCTGCGCCGGATCGCTCACGCCGGGGCTGACGGCGATATTGATCCCGAACGTGCGCGGCAGGTGACGTTTATGCCGCGCCAGAAATGCCGCCGCCGCCCGCGCGCCGGGGTTCTTCAAGCCGACGCGGTTCTGAATCGAGCGCGTCGCCGGGTCGCGCCACATGACCACGCCCGGATTTCCCATGCGCGGATAGCGCGTGAACGAACCGAACTCGACCAGACCGACGAGCGCGGGTATGGAGCGCCAACCGGGGATGATGTCTTCGCCGCGTTCGACCGCCGCCAATGCCTGCGCCTCGGAGGTAAAACCATGCCCCTTGACGAAACCCGCCGCCAGAATCAACGGGTGGTCGAGCGTCACCCCGCCGACGTGGACACCCCCGAATTCGGGGGAAGGTCGGGAGTGAGGGGCAAATGCCACCCGATACACCCAGCGCAGCAGCGCACACGCCAGCGCCGACGAATCCGCCAGCGCCAGCAAACGCAAGACGCGCGCGTGTGCCTCGCCCGCCGTCAGCCGGAACAACAGCGGTTTGAGCGCGTTGTACAGGGTCTCGCTTGACTCCAAAACGAATTTCTGAACCATCACATCAACTCATGCGTACTCGCACATAGTAAATCACGCCTGTACAACAACCCGCTGACCAGCACCCGCCAGAGCCTTGACCTGCTCGCCATCGTAGACAACTTGACCGCGCAGCCATGTCGAAATCACCCGCCCGGTGACGCGCAGCCCTTCATACGGCGACCAACCGCACGCGCTGTACAGCCCTGCCCGCGTGATCTCGTAACTCGCATCGAGATCGACAACGGCGAACGTGTCTCGTGGTGCGATCAATCCCCAGATACGGCGCGGGTTGGTCGAAACCATGTCGATCACCCGCTCTAACGTCACGCGTCCATCGTGGACGGCGGTCAACATGAGCGGGAGCGTCGTCTCCAACCCCGGCACGCCGTACGGCGGCTTGGCGGACTGTTTTTCGTCAAGCGTGTGCGGCGCGTGGTCCGACTCGATCACATCCACCACCCCCTCGCGGATCGCCGCCCACAGCGCGGCGACATCGCGCGGCGTCTTGAGCATCGGCTTCATCAGCGCGAATCCGCCGAGCCTCGGCACATCGTCTTCGGTCAAATACAAATGATGCGGGCAGACTCCCACACTGATTGGCAAGCACTCTTCTTTCGCCGCCCGCAAAAACCCGATTTCCTCCGCCGTGCTGATGTGCAAGAAATGGGTGTGGCGGCGATATTTGCGCACCAGTTCGAGGATTTGCAGCACCGTCTCGCCTTCCGCATGGACGGCAATCGGCTTGGGGCTCGTCCACGCGGCGAACAGCTTGTCGCGCAGGCATTGATCTTCCACCAGCAGATCGCCCGTCGTATCGTTGCAGAAGATTTTCAACCCGCACACATCGTCGAAGACGCCCGCGAACTCGCCCGTGTTGTCCGCCTGTGACGCGCCGAGATACACGCCCCAATCGCAGCGCGCCGCCGCTGTGATCCGTTCCAGTTTGGTATCGAGCGCGGCGCGGTTGACCGTCGAGGGCGGCGTGTTCGGCATATCGAGCACCGCCCAGTAGCCGCCCGCCAGCGCCGCCGCCGTCTCGCTGGCAAAGGTTGCCTTGTGTGCCCATGCGAGATCCCGCAAATGCACATGCGGATCAACCATGCCGTCAATGCGGATGATCATTTAGACGTACACCCCGCGCAGCACCTTCGCCAGCAGCGCCATTCTGACAAACATGCCGTTTTCCATCTGCTCGAAGTAGACGGCGCGCGGGTCTTCGTCCAGCACATCGTGATCCGACTGTGTGCCCATCTCATGCTTGCGCGGCAGCGGGTGCATGAGGATCGCGTCGGCTTTCGCCTGTTTGAGCAACTCCGGCGTCATGATGAAGCGATCTTTGATCGCGTCGTAGTCCGCCGGGTTTTCAAACCGTTCTTCTTGAATGCGCGTCCAGTAGATCACGTCGCTGCTGTCGAGCACATCCATCAGGTTATCCGTCTCGTAGGTTTCCACACCGCTGGTATTAATGATCTCGCAGATATTCTCCGGCATCCGCAGCGAGTCCGGCGCGACGAACGCCAAGCGCGTGTTCGTCACCCCATAGCGCGCGATCAGTTTCGCCAGCGAGTGGACGGTGCGCCCGTTACGCAGGTCGCCGACCAGCGTGATCGTCAGGTCGTCGAACTTCTTCTTGCGGTCGAAGATCGTGAACATGTCGAGCAGTGCCTGTGTCGGGTGTTCGCCGATGCCATCGCCGCCGCTGATCAGCACGGTCGGGTTGTCGATGCGCTTGTTCAACTTGTCGAGGTAGTACGCCGCCTCGAACGATGCACCCTGCTGCGGGTGTCGCATGACGATCACATCGGCATAACAGCCCGCCGCGCGCACCGTATCGGCGAGATTTTCGCCCTTGTAGACCGACGAGAACTGCACACCGTTGCTTGCGCCGATCACATCACCGCCGAGCCGCCGCATCGCCGCCTGAAACGAGAGATCGGTGCGCGTGCTGGCTTCAAAGAACAGGGATGCCATGACGCGCCCCGCGCACAATTCGGTCAGCCCGCGATCATGCTCGCGCACGCGCTTGCGCAGCGACATCGTCGCGTGGAACAGGATTTCGAGGTCTTTGTGGGCGAATTGGTCAACGGTGACGATGTGCTTGCCGACGAACGTCCCTTCAATCGGCGCAGGAGTGTAAGTTTGGAGGATCATCTCGCGGATCATGGTGTCACTTTGCCTTTCATAAAAACAGCGGGGAAAAGCGCCCCGCCGTCATCTAAAACCTTCTGCAATGCCTAAAGCTAATCCCGTCGCCCGGACGATCAACTCATGTTCCCGGCGGTGCATCCGCCGTTCGAAGTCTTCGAGCGATTCATCCGGCTCGAACGGCACGACCGTTTGGGCGATTACCTCGCCCGCGTCCACTTCGGGGATGACGTAATGCACGATCAGCCCCGTATAGTCGATTTCGCCGCGCTGATATGCTTCAAATGCGCGCTGAATCGCGTGTGTGCCGGGGAACGCACCCGGCAGCGCCGGATGCAGGTTGATCACCTTGCGCGGGAAGTGATTCAAGAAGGCGGGGCTAAGGATGTGCATCCACCCCGCCAATACGATCAAGTCTGGTGCTGCTGCGCTCACACGGGCGGCTAAATCGGCGTCGTAGCGTTCCCGATCCGCATACCCTCTGAGCGGAAAATACAGTGTCGGGAGTCCGGCATGGACTGCGCGTTCGAGCGCGTAGGCGTCTTTGCGATTCGAGACGACGAGCGCGATCTCGACCGCAAGATCACCGCGCGCCGCCGCGTCGATCAACGCCTGCAAATTCGACCCGCCACCCGACACCAGCACAACAATTCGTTTCATGCTCTCCATCCACACCGATTCGATTCCCCTCGGCATTACAAGGGACGAATTTCGTAGGGGCGACCCCACGTATGGTGGGCGGAGACATTGCTCCGCCCCTACAACTATGTTGTTCTCAGTCCCGTTTTCTGGGGCAGATTCATACGAGCTCCACGCCCGCCCCGGCGATGATCTCGCCGACCCGCTTCGCCTCCGGGCAGATTTCCAACGCTTTATCCGCCTGTTCCGCCGGGACAACGATCACCATGCCGATGCCCATGTTGAACACGCGGAACATTTCCGCATCCCGCACATTACCGGACTTCTGAATCAGATCGAAGATCGGCGGCTCGACCCACGTTCCGCGCTTGATCTGTGCGCCGAGACCGGTCTTCAGGATGCGCGGCAGGTTTTCGACCACCCCACCCCCGGTGATGTGCGCCAGCCCGTGCATGGCGATCTCCGCCGTCCACAGCTTTTCAATTTCGGTCAGGTAAGAGCGGTGCGTCGCCAGCAGCACCTCGCCAATCGACCCGCCAAGCGTCTCGTTGGGGGTGCTCCAATCCATCTCCGCCAGCACTTTACGCGCCAGCGAATAGCCGTTCGTGTGCAAACCGCTCGACGGCAGCGCGAGGAGCACATCGCCGAGCGTGATGTGCTTGCCGGTGATCACCTTGCCGCGTTCGACCGCGCCAATGATCGTCCCGGCGATGTCGATCTCGCCCGGTTCATATACGCCCGGCATCTCGGCAGTTTCCCCGCCAAGCAGCGCGATCCCGGCAGCACGGCAAGCAGCAGTCATGCCGCCGACCACCGCCGCGATGATCTCCGGCTGAAGTTTCGCCGACGCGACGTAGTCAAGGAAAAAGAGTGGGCGCGCACCCTGCACCAGAATGTCGTTGATGCAGTGGTTGACCAGATCAGCGCCGACCGTATCCCAGCGATTCAGCTTCGCGGCGACTTTCGTCTTCGTGCCGACGCCATCGGTCGAAGCGACGAGGACAGGCGCTTGCATCCCCTTGAGGCGCGTCGCGTCGAACATGCCGCCGAAACTCCCCACATCGGACAACACATCCGGCGTGAAGGTGGAGCGCAGCGCCGCTTTGATCTTCTGCACAGCGTCGTTGCCCGCGTCGATATTGACGCCCGCTTCTTTATACTGACTGTCGTCACTCATGGTTTGCTCCCAATGTCGCGCCGGAACTGCATCCCGTCAAAGTGGATGTATTCGACGCCTTCATACGCCCGCGTAATCGCCAATGCCAGCGAGTCAGCGACGGCAGTCACAGCCAGTACCCGCCCCCCCGCCGTGATGATCTGCCCGTCTTTGCGCGTCGTCCCGGCGTGGAACACGAGGATGTCTTCCGGCACGCGCTCCAACCCGCTGATCGGCAGCCCTTTGCTGTACAAGCCGGGATACCCTGCCGACGCCAGCACGACCGCCGCGCACGCGCCATCCTTCCAACGGACGCTCGTCAGTCGACCATCGACGCACGCGCTCAACACAGCATACAGCGAGCTGTCGAGCAGCGGCAGAATCGCCTGTGCTTCGGGGTCACCAAAGCGGCAGTTGAATTCCAGCACGCGCACGCCGTCCGGCGTCAGCATCAAGCCCGCGTAGAGCACGCCGACGTAGCGCCGACCTTCCGCCGCCATGCCGCGCACAGTCGGTTCGAGGATTGTCCGCGTGATGTGCGCGATCTCGTCCGCGCTCAAGTCCGTGACCGGCGCAAACGCGCCCATGCCGCCCGTATTCGCCCCCTGATCGCCGTCGTGGATGCGTTTGTGATCGCGCGCCGGGGGCATCGGAAGAACGGTTTCACCGTCGCTGAACGCCAGCAGCGAGACTTCGCGTCCGGTCAAGCGTTCCTCGATGATCACCTTGTCGCCCGCCGCGCCGAACAGGTCGCCGCTAAAAATCTCCCAAAGGATCGCGGCGGCTTCATCGCCCGTGTCGGGCAGCAGCACGCCCTTGCCCGCTGCCAGCCCGTCCGCCTTGATGACGAATGGTTTTTCCAGACTGCGCACGTAGGCGACGGCGCTCTCGTAATCGGTGAATACGCCATACTCGGCGGTGGGGATGCCGTGCCGCTTCATGAAGTCTTTGGCAAATGCCTTGCTCGACTCGATCTCGCCCGCCGCTTGAGTCGGCGCGAATACGCTCAACCCTGCCGCGCTCAGTTGGTCGGTGATCCCGGCGGCAATCGGAGCTTCTGCGCCGATCACGACGAGATCAACGCCGTTCGCCCGTGCAAAATCAATCAACGCGGGGACATCGCCCGGCTGGATCGGCACGTTTTTCGACGGTGCGAACCCTGCTCGCCCTGCCCATGCAGTCCCGGCATTACCGGGAGCGACGAACACATACTCGACTTCAGGCGACCGCGCCAGCGCCCACGCCAGCGCATGTTCACGTCCACCAAAACCGACGACCAATACCCGGCTCATACGCGCACCTTTGCTTGCAAAGCCTTTGCTTCAAAGATCGTCTTGTCGCGCTCATCGTTGAACAACCAATCGGGGATGTTGATCGGGTAGCTGCCCGAAAAACACGCGGTACAGTACCCCGCGTCGTGCCCGACAACCGTTCGGATGGCGCTCATCATGCCCGGCAAGCTCAGGTAGTCGAGGCTGTCCGCGCCGATCTTGGCGCAAATGACCGGGATGTCGAACTGCGCGGCGATCAATTCGCGGTACGTCGCCATGTCCACGCCCATGAAGCACGGATGTTTGACAGGCGGCGACGCCACGCGCAGATGCACCTCGCGCGCGCCCGAGTCGCGCAGAAGCTGCACCATCGGACCGGCGGTATTGCCGCGCACAATCGAGTCGTCGATCAAGATCACGCGCTTGCCTTCGAGATTGGCGGTCAAGCCGTTGTATTTGAGGTGAATCCCCTGTTGGCGCAGATTGTCATCCGGCTGGATGAACGTACGCCCGATATAGCGGTTCTTGGTCAAGCCTTCGGTATAGGGCAAGCCGATTTGCAGCGCATAGCCGATGGAGTGCGGCGTCGCCGAGTCCGGCACGCCGACGACAATATCCGCGTCGGCGGGGGCTTCTTCCGCCAGCTTGCGCCCCATTGACTGCCGGATGGCGTGGATCATTTCGCCGTCCATCACCGAATCCGGGCGCGCGAAATAGACGTATTCGAACACACACAGCGCCTGTCGATCCGCCTGCTTGCCCATGACCGAGGCGACGCCGTCCTGATCCAAGCGCACGATTTCGCCGGGGAGCAGCTCGCGCACCAGCTTCGCGCCGATGGTCATCAGCGCGCACGTCTCCGAAGCGACGACGTAGCCATCGTCCAGCTTGCCCAAGCACAGCGGACGCAACCCAAGCGGATCGCGCACCGCATAGACGGCATCGCTCGTCAGGATCGCCAGCGAATACGCGCCCTCGGCGATCTCCATAAAGGCGCGGATACGTGCCATCCAGCGATCCGGCACGGGATCATCCGCGTTCAGGTCGAAAATGTCCCGCGCCCACACTTCCGGCGGCGCGGCGAGGATTTGCGTGATCAGTTCGGTATCGGTCGAAGAGGAGAGCCCGACGCCGCGTTCCAGCAAGCGCTGGCGCAGTTGCAGCGCATTGGTCAAATTGCCGTTGTGAGCCACCGCCAGCGGACCGTACATCGTTTCGATCAGGGTCGGCTGCGCGTTGCGCAGGTTCGATGAGCCGGTGGTCGAATAGCGCGTATGCCCGATGGCGAGATGTCCCTTGAGGGGCGATAGATTGTCCTCGTTGAACACCTGCGACACCAAGCCCATGCCCTTATGGCTGTAAGCGGTGCGTCCGTCACTGCTAACGATCCCCGCGCTCTCCTGTCCCCGGTGCTGGAGCGCGTATAAGCCGAAAAACGTCAGACGGGCGACTTCACGCCCCGGCGCATACACGCCGAATACCCCGCACGCTTCGCGCGGTCGGTCTTCGTGAAACGTCACATTCATGCGTGACCACTGACCTCGTTATCATCCTTGACAATCGTTTCGGCAAGCTGCCGCTGATACGCAGTGATCCGCGCCTTGATCGCCGGATCGCCGAGCGCGAGGATTTTCGCCGCCAGCAGCGCCGCGCCTGTCGGTTCGAGCACCACCGCCGGCGCGACGCCGCTCGGCATCCGCAGCGATGAATAGATGTCCGCCCCGGCAAACGTGGTCGAAAGCGGCGGGCAGGCGATCACCGGCGCGCTGACCTGCGCATCGACGAACCCGCTCAGCGCGTTCGAGCGTCCGGCGATGGTGATGTAGACTTTCGGGCGCGGATCGGCTTCATAGGCTTTGAGGATGTCGAGTACATGCGCGGGCGTTTTGTGTGCCGACCCAACGCGAATTTCCGCCGTGATGTCGAACGTTTTGAGGGCTTCGGCAATCGCCTGCGCCTGAGCTAAATCCGAACGTGACCCCATCAGGATCGGGACGAGCGCGGTCATGTGATTTACCTTCGATAGCGAGCAAGATTGCGAGCAATGCGTTCGGCGGCAGGCAGTTCGCCCGGCGCGAACGTGTTTCCGGTCAACCGTTCATACGCGGCGATGTACAGCGTCGCCGCCTGCACGACAAACTCCGGCGTGAGCGGGGGCGGGTCGCCGTCGCCCCGGTAGCCCTGTGCCACGAACCACTTGCGCACGAACTCCTTATCGTAGTTGTCGGGTTCGACTCCCTTGCCCATCGACTCCAGCGTCCAATAGCGGCTGGAATCCGGCGTATGGATTTCGTCGATCAGCGCCAACTGCCCGCCGATCAACCCGAACTCGTATTTCGTATCGACCAGCACCAGCCCCGCCCGCCGCGCGACTTCCTGTCCGCGCGCGAACAACGCCAGCGCCGTTCGCTCGACCTGCTCCCACAAACCGCGCTCGACCAACCCCGACTCGACGATCTGATCGCGCGTGAGGCGTTCGTCGTGCGCGCCGCCCGTCGCTTTCGTCGTCGGCGTGATGATCGGCATCGGCAGCGGGTCGTTCTTCTGCAAGCCGTCCGGCAGTGAAATGCCATAGGGCTGGCGCTCACCGGCAGCATACAGCGTCCACAGCGATGTACTGGTCACACCTGTGATGTACCCGCGCACGATCACCTCGACCGGCAGCGTTTCGGCTTCGCGCGCAACGGTGACATTGGGATCGGGCACGTCGATCACATGATTGCCGACAAGATCGCGCGTCTGGTCGAACCACCACGCGCTCAACTGGTTCAACACCTGCCCCTTGTACGGGACAAGCCCGACCACCCGGTCAAATGCGGAGATGCGATCCGTCGTGATGAGGATGCGCGTGCCGCCCGCCGTCTTGTACATGTCGCGGACTTTGCCCGCCCATTTTGCGCCGAAGCCCTCAAGGGCGACCGTCGTCAAGCGCTGCGGCATCGCTGCCA
>JACSRG010000483.1 GCA_014879865.1 Anaerolinea sp. | reverse complement strand
CGGAAACAAGTCTGCACGGCAAGAGAGCCGCAGTCTCCCCTCCCGTCCAAGCGAAGCTTGGCATTCGGGAAGGGGGGTGCGATTGAATATTCATGTGAAGCTAACGCTTCACGCGGATCATCTCCGCGAGGTTATGCCCGACAATGCGGAATTCGCGCCGGTTATCCAGCCCCATCTGCAACTGGATCGGACCATGAAACGGTGCGGCGTGGATGATCTCGATCTGCGCGCCGGGGATCAAATGCAGCGCGGCGAGGTATTCCAGCCGATCCGGTTCGCGCGTGCGCACGCGCGTCACTTCGAGCGGGACATTGTGCGGCGCATCGACCAGCAGCATATCCTGTAATTCGGGGAGGACGCCTTCCGGCGTGGGGATCGGTTCGCCGTGCGGGCAGAACTGCGGATTACCCGCCATCAGCGCCATTTTCTCGGCGACCGGTTCGCTCAACGCGCGGCTGATGCGATCCGCCTCGTCGTGAACTTCATGCCAGCCGAATTCCATCACCGTCACGAGGAACGCCTCGGCGATGCGGTGACGGCGAAGCTGCTTGAGCGCCTCACGCACGCCCGCCTCCGTCAGCCGGATGCCCTGATACGGTTCGTGATACAGCATCCCCATCTCGCGCAGGCGCGTCACCATGCGGTTGACGGCGGGCGCGCTCACGTTGATCAAGTCGGCAAGCGCCGACGTGCTCACGTAGACTTCCGGCGTGCTGATCCGGTCACTCAGGCGATAGATTTGGACGAGGTAATCGCGTTCGCGCGCTGTCGGCGTCAGGTCTTCGGACATGACCGTTACCAGCCGTGTTCGAGCCGTGAGATCAAACGCTCCGGTAGTTCGTATTTGCGCATCCGCTTTTGCACCGCCGGGATGTTATAGGCGATGCGCCGGTGTTCCCACTGGTTCGTTTCGACGTCGAGGATGGCATAGGCGGCGTCGGGGTTCGCGTCACGCGGCTGACCCACGCTGCCGGGGTTGATGATCTGGCGGTGACCGTTCAGCGCGATCCGCTGCCGGTAGATCGGGGCAATCGCCTCCGTATCGCCTTGATCGTCGATCTGCTCGTAGATGATCGGCTGGTGCGTATGCCCGACCAGACAATATGGTGTTTCGAAATGCGAGAAATTGAGCGCGGCGATCAGCGGTTCGAGGATGTATTCCCAGACAGGTTCGCGTGGGCTGCCGTGCGCCAGCGTGTAATTGCCGATTACGAACGTCGTCGGCAGCGCTTCGAGATAGGCGAGATTATCCGCCGTGAGCGTCTCCCGCGTCCAATCGACGGCGCGGCGTGCATCCGGGTTGAACGTGCGGATGTCCAAGCGACCGAGCGCCGCCCAATCGTGATTCCCTGCCAGACACAAGTGCGGGAGCGTCTTCAGCAAATCGACACATTCGTTGGGGTCAGGTCCATAGCCGACCACATCGCCCAAGCACCACACATACTCCCACTCATTTCGAGCGTCCGCCAACACGGTTTCAAAGGCGGTCAGGTTGGCGTGAATGTCAGAAATGATCAAAACGCGCATAGGATTTCCATCAGCAGGTGTCTCAATATCAATCGATCATACCATGCAATGACCGGCAGCACGAATTAATGTTTACCGAAAGAATTCGTGAATTTTGTTCGCCTGTGGAGCGGGGATAGGCAGCGGCAGACTCAACGTGAACGTCGTGCCCGTCGCGCCGCTCGTGAAATCGATTTTACCGTTATGCAAGTCAACGCAGTCCTTGACGATCTTCAAGCCCAAGCCCGTGCCGGACGCCAAGTTCGTGTTTTTGCCCCGGAAGAACGGCTCGAAGATGTGCGCGCGGTCTTCATCGCTGATGCCGACGCCCCTGTCACTGACGGCGATCTCCAACCATTCCTGACCGTGCTGCACATGGATCGAGATCGGGCTGCCGGTTTCTGAATATTTCGCCGCGTTGCTCACCAGATTGACGAGGATGTAGCGCAGCAGGCGCGTATCGACGTATTCTTCATGCACATCGCTGTCACACTGAATCGTGTAGACGTGATCCGGCGCGGTGAACGTCTCGAATTCGCGCACGATCCCCGTGATGAACTCATCCACGTCGATCAGCGTGCGCTCGATGGGCAGCGAACCGCTTTGCATCCGCCGGATCAGCATCACGTCCGAGACCATGTTGGTCAGGTGATGCACCTGCCCGTAAATGCGCTCGTACAATTCGGCGCGCCGCTCTGCCGTCATGCGATCTTCATAGGCTTGCAGCATCTCCGTCGCCGACAAAATCGCCGCCAGCGGGTTTCTGAACTCGTGCGAGATCGTGGACATGATGTGATCTTTGAGGACGTTCATATCATGTTCCTGCGCCAGCGCGACCCGGAGCACTTCCGTCTCGACCTGCTGCTTGACCCGGCTAGCTTCGATCCGGCGGAAATACCCGGCGGCGACGAGGATCAGCACGAAATGGATCAGCACGAACGTGCCAACGTTCAGGAGCAGATCGAGGAGCGTGATCTCCGGGACGAGCCAGTCGAGCACCACTAAGCCCCCCACGAACAGCGCGAACAAGCCCCAGCAGTAGCTTATCGGCAGGAACATACTGGCGATGATCAGCGGCAGCAGCGTATAAGCGAGGAGGTTAAGCTCCCACAGCCCCGCGTCCGGGTAGGCGATGATGAGGATCACGACGATGAACAGCAGCGAAATCCCCAACGCCGGTGCCCGGTACTGCCCCTGTCGCCCCATGCGATAGGCAATGATCATGACGACGAACATGCTGACGACGCTCACGAAATACGCAACGAAGACGCCGTCCGCTTCGCCTGTTGGAAGGTAAGGCAGGATTTGCGTCAGCAGGGTTGTTAGCGCCAAGACGAACATCAACGCCGCAAACAAACGACTCGCATGGCGGTCACTCTCTGACGTAACGTTGGGAAAGGGTTCTGTCAGCCGCAGATACAATCGATTGAAGTGCTGGGCATAAGCAGAAAGCACCGATGTCTCCTTGATGTTGCGCTGCTGTAATCTTATGTTAACCGCCTTGATGTTCATCGATCATTGTGATTTCGTTAAATAGGAAAAATCCAACCCATTCGAAATCTATTGTTACACGGATTTGAAACGGTTCATCTTAATCTTCGTCGTCGGTCAGGTTGCGCGGTGCTTCGCGGAAGCCCTGCCCATAGGCGACGTGTCCCTGTCCCACCACCATGAACGCATTCGGATCGACCTTGCGCACGATCCGGCGCAGTTGGTTGACCTGTGAGCGCGCCATCGTCACATACAGCACCGCGTGATCCTGATCCGTATACATGCCTTTGCCCGCCCACGAGGTCACTCCGCGTCCCGTCCCGGCGATGATTGCGCTTGCCAGTTCGCGCGGGCGATCCGTAATGATCACGCTCGTGCGGATCACGCTTGGACCTTCGAGGACGTAATCTGTTGTCGCCCCGGCGACGTACAGCGCGACCATCGCATACAGCGCGCCCTCCAGCCCGAAGACCAGCCCCGCTGCCAGCACGACGATCCCGTCGGTGTACACCGTGCTCGTGCTCAGCGGGATGCCGTAGCGCGATTGCAGAATGCGTCCGAGCGTCGATGTCCCGCCCATCGTCCCGCCCGCTGCCAGCACGATCCCCGCGCCGATCCCGCTGACGATCCCGCCGAACAGCGCGTTGAGCAGCACATCCTGCGACAAGACCCACCCCGCGAACACGGGCGTGAGCGCGTCGATCAGCAGCGAGTAGACGACGACGGAGAACACGGTCGCCGCGATCACTTTCCAGCCGCCGAGCATCCGGTAGGCGACGATCTGGATCGGGATGTTGCCGATGAGGATCATCAAGCCGATGGGCAGCGCCGGAATCAGGTAATTGAGGATGATCGCGATGCCCGAAATGCCGCCGGGCGCGATGTTGAACGGCGCTTGAAAGATGATCACGCCGAGGGCAGAGACCAGCGCGCCGATGGCGAGGCGCAGCAGGCGCAAAAAGATCGACAGAGGTTTCATGAGCGCGGCGCTCCTCAACAGAATACACTTCGGGCGTGACCTTCGATCTTACCCGCCGCATGGCTTACCCGCCAGATCGCGGTATGATACGGGCAGCATGTAAGTTTAGTTGAAAAGGGTTTCGGCAATGCGCGAAGTAGTCATCATTGAAGCAGTACGGACTCCGTTAGGGCGGCGTAACGGCTGGCTGCGCGAGACGCATCCGGTGCGCTTGGGCGCGTCGGCGCTGTGCGCTGCGCTCGAACGGGCAAACCTCGACCCCGCGCTGATCGAGCAGGTGATCATGGGCTGCGTCAGTCAGGTCAGCGAGCAGACCTTCAACCTTGCGCGCAACGTGGTGCTTGACGCCGGTCTGCCCGTCGATATTCCGGCGACGACCGTCGATTTCCAGTGCGGATCGAGCCAGCAGGCGGTGCATCTGATCGCGGCGATGATCGCCAGCGGGCAAATCGATCTCGGCGTGGCGGGCGGCGTGGAAAACATGTCGCGCGTGCCGATGGGATCGAGCATTGGCGGCAGCAGCAATCCGTTCACAGATCGCATCATGGCGGAATACAACATGATCCCGCAGGGCATCGCAGCGGACGAAATCGCGCAGCAGTGGCACATCCCCCGCGCCGAAGTCGATCAGATCGGCTATGACAGCCACATGAAAGCGGCGGCGGCGCAGGCGAACGGCTGGTTCAGCCGCGAAATCACGCCGATCAGCGGCATTGACGAGAAGGGGAATGCGCTCGTCGTCACGCAGGATCAAGGCGTGCGCCCGAATGCCTCGTTAGAGAAGATGGGCACGCTCGACCCTGCCTTCACCGCGAACGGCGTGACGACGGCGGGCAACAGCAGCCAGATCAGCGACGGCGCGGCGGCGATCATCCTGACCACGCCCGAAAAAGCTGCCGAACTCGGCTTGAAGCCGCGCGCGCGCCTCGTCGCGGGCGTGACCGTCGGGAGTGATCCACACCTCATGCTGACGGGACCCATCGCGGCGACCAAGAAAGTGCTCAACAAGGCGAATATGTCGCTTGACCAGATCGATCTGTTCGAGGTTAACGAGGCATTCGCGGCGGTGATCGGCATGTGGAAGCGCGAGATCGGCGCGAACATGAGCAAGGTCAACGTGCACGGCGGCGCGATTGCGCTCGGTCATCCGCTCGGCGCAAGCGGCGCGCGCTTGATGACCACGCTGCTGCACGCGCTCGAAACGCACGACAAGCGTTTCGGCTTGCAAACCATGTGCTGCGGCGGCGGCATGGGCACGGGCACGATCATCGAACGGCTGTAACGCCTGAACTAGGGGATTTGCTGTCAGGGGCAGGTATTTCATTGTAGGGATGAGGCATGAGCGTGTTGAAAAAGTCACACTCAGTGAATCACGAATGTTTCTAAGCCCTCACCCTAAATCCCTCTCCCTCAGGGAGAGGGACTTCAAAACAGGGCTTTTCACCCCTTCGCCCTGAGGGAGAAGGGGACGGGGGATGAGGGCAAGTCGGCGAATCCGTGATTCACTGACACTTTTGACCCCACCCCCGACCGAATTCGAGGAGGGGCGCAAGCAGACTCGTGCTTGCGCCTTCCCCCGAATTCGGGGGAAGGTTGGGAAGGGGGTCAAGTTTTTAAACCCCCTCATACCCCGTCAGCCAGCATCAAAAATTCGGCGTATTCTGGTCGAATCTGCCCAACGCCAGATACTCTTTCTCCGGCAGCCCCATCGTCTGAGTAACATTTTCGGACACTTCCAACAGGCTGCGATACAGGATGCCGGAGGAGTGTTTTTTGACGACGGTGACAAAACTGCTGCCGATAGCGCCGTGATGCTGATCCAGCGAGACCAGCCCACATGGTCCTTTCAGCTTGAGGCTGGACAGCGCCTGCTTGAACTTTGCCTGCCCCTTCGACAGATCGCCGCCAATCGACTCCAGCGCGACCAAGCCCGCCTTCGCATTCAAGTAATACTGGAGCGCGAACGACGACGGGAAGTTGCAGCGCTCGTCAAACTGCGTCTGGTAAGCGTGGACAAACTGGTGCCACAGCGGATCAGGATTATCGTCCGCCGTTGGGCCCCCGCCGACCATGCCGAGCAGGTACTCGGTCGCTCCGCCTTCGCTCAAAACCGTCTGGTCGGTCGTGATGCCGCCGCCGATCAACGGCTTCGGATTGCGCACCTGTTCGTACTGCCGCAGGAATGAGACCGCATCCATCCCGCCCAGCGCCACGAAGATCGCGTCCGCATCGCTTGGGATGGTGGCGATCACCTCGCTGAAATCATACGTACCCATCGGAACCCAGTACTTATGCAGGACTTTCCCCCCCAACCGGCAGTACTCCAACATGAATCCGCCGACCTGCGCATACGGGTAGAAATAATCTTCGCCCAGTGTTACGACCTTTCGGTAGCCGAGGACGTTATACGCATACCGTCCCACCCCGGCGACCACTTGCACGCCATTCAGCGAAAAGTTGAAGAAGTTCGGCGTCATATCGTGGATGGTCAACTCTTGTGCGCCGGACGACCCGTTGAGAAACACATGATCTTGATGCAGGCTGGCGTAGTTCCGCACGGCGAGTCCCTCATTACCGGAGAGGGGTCCGACGACAAAATCGACTTGGGTTTCCTCGATCAATGCCTGCACCGCCTCTTCGGCGACATCCGGCGCGCCAATCGTCCCCATTGGGTACAGCTCAATCGGGCAGCCCGCGACCGCGCCGCCGAACTCGTTGACAGCCAGTTCGACGCCGCGCAGCCCGTCCTTGCCCATGTGCTCAAACGGACCATACAGGGTTGCCAGTACGCCAATCCGTATTGATCGAGTCATGATGTTTGCTCCCTTACCGCCTTCATAGTGGCTAAGATTGTACGAAAGGCGATAAACCAAGTTTACTACAATCGATTACGGCTTTCTCCATGAAGATTTCGTTTCCCGAAAGGTCGTGGTAACAAACTGAGACCGTTCCCATTAACTAGCCATTCGGACTAGCCGCTTAACTGATCAACAGAGAGTCTGAATTCTGTACAATCGGTCAATATGACGTTTTGTTCATCTCTAGTCAGTGAGAAATTCACGTCGATGTCTACACCAAAACAACCAACCTTCAACGCCACCATTCGTAACGGGACGTTTTTGTTCATTCTCGTCACCGTCGGTTTAAGCGGCTTGGCGATCTCCATCGCGGCGACACTGTTGGTTTCTGCCAGCGAACGCGCCGCGTGGGATGCGCGCATCAGCTCCGTCTCCGAAACTACCAACATCGCCGTATTCGAGTCGGTTGAGCGCGCGCAGAACGTGCTGACGCTCATGACCGAGATTCTCGAAATTGAAGGTACAGATCCATCGGGAGAAGTGCCCGAACTCGTCGATGCCGTGCTTGAGGAAACCGAAACGTTCGTGCAGTTCGTCATCCTCGACGCCGAGCGCGAGGTCTTGCTCAACATGGGCGAAGCGCTGCTTGATCTTGACGCGCTCCCGGAGTTTGAAACGCTCCCGGTCTACACGTCGGTCGAGCGCGGCGATCAATATTTCGCCGATGTCTTCGCTTCGGAAGATGGAATACCTAATCTGCTGCTCGTCCAGTCGCTCGAAGATGGCGGCTATGTGGCGGGTGTGCTTGAGTTCGAGGTCATCGTTCAGCCTGTGCCGAGCTTGACTTTCGGCAGCACGGGCGCGCTCGAACTGCTGAACACGTCCGGTGAACTGCTCGCCGCCCCGGAAGGCGCGCCGTCAATCCTCGGCACGGACGCCTTCACCACCATTCTCAACCAGCCGAACTACGCATGGAGCGGCGAATACGTCACCGCCGGCGGCGTGACCATGCGCGCCATCAGCCGTGAACTGCCCGGTACGGATATGTTCACCGTGACGCAGGTCGCAAGCTGGGAAACCAGCACCGATACGATCCGCGCGCTGGTGATCTCGCTCCTCATCGACCTTGTGCTGGCGGTCGTGTTCTCGGTCTTCATGTTCGTCTCGACGGCACAGCAAATCCTCCAACCGCTCGAAAAAATGAAAGCGGGTTACAAACGGCTGCAAGCCGGTGAGCTGACCTATCGCGTCGAGGTCACCAGCAGCAACGAAATGGGCGAAGTGGCGTATAACTTCAACGAAATGGCGCAGGCGCTGCAAGATCAGCAGGAAAATCTGCGCGCCGCCCGTGACGAAGCGCGCGCCGCGCAGCGCGTCGCCATCGAAAACGACCGCCTCAAGTCGGAATTCCTCGCTACGATGTCGCACGAACTGCGCACGCCGCTCAACGCCATCGAAGGCTTTTCGAGCATCATGCTCAACAACATGGGGATTCAACTGCCGCCGCAGCCCAAGGGCATGGTCGAACGCATCAGCGCCAACAGCAAACGCCTAGTCGGCTTGATCGACAACTTCCTCGATCTATCGCGCATCGAAGCCGGACGCCTCGAACTGGTCGAAGCGCCGTTTTCGCCCACGCAGCTTGCCGAAAAATGGCGCAGCCAGTACTCGGTGCTGGCGGAAAAGAAGGGCTTGACCTTCGACGTCGAGATCGACCCGAACTTGCCGCCCACGCTGGTCGGCGACGACGAGGCGATCACCAAAGTGGCGATCAACCTGCTCGGCAACGCGATCAAGTTCACGAGCAAGGGCGGCGTCTCACTCCGCCTCAAAGTCGCCGCCGGTGAATGGCTCATCGAAGTCACGGATACCGGCGTCGGCATTCCGCCGCAAGCCCGCGAGTACATCTTTGACGAATTCCGGCAGGTAGACAGCTCTTCCAGCCGCGTCTTCGGCGGTTCCGGGCTTGGGCTGGCAATCGCGCAGAAGCTCACGCGCGCGATGGGCGGCACGATCAATCTTGAAAGCGAAGTCAACAAGGGCAGCGTGTTTACCGTTCATCTCCCGCTTCGTACTGTCGCCGTTCCGGCGTAAGAGGCTGCCATCATGACGCAGAACTACCCGACCGATCTGCTGCAAGGTTGGAATATCCTGATCGTCGATGACGAGGAGGACAGCCTTGCGGTTGCCGAATTCATGCTCAGTTTTTACGGCGCGAACGTCACCTGTGCCGGGAACGGACAGGAAGCCCTAACCTATGCGCGCCAGCTTCAGCCCCGCTTCATCCTGTCGGATCTGTCCATGCCGATCATGGATGGCTGGGAACTGCTGCACCATCTGCGCCAAGACTCGGCGCTGAGTCAGACTCCCGTCATCGCCCTGACCGCTCACGCTATGCGCGGTGACCGCGAACGGGCACTAGCATCCGGGTTCTACAGCTACATCACCAAGCCGCTCTCAGCCGATACCTTCATCGAACAGGTGGTTACGCTGCTGGTGGGTATTCCCGAATTTAAAGCCGAACTGTCACTCTAGGAGCACATCATCGTGAGTCGTAACAATCGTCGTATACTCGTTGTCGAGGATGACCCCGATGGACAGGCGGTCATCGCCCATATCCTGTCCTATATGAACGTCCCGGTCGATGTCGTCGGCGATGCCGAGCAGGCGGATCACGCCCTGTTCATGCAGCAAATCCCCTACACGTCGGTCATCATCGATCTGGCGCTGCCCGGTAAAGACGGCTTCGCGCTCATGCGTGACATCAAAGCCAACAACGCGACCGCGCACCTGCCGTGTATCGCCGTCACCGCCTACCACAACTTCGACCTGCTCCTCACCCGCGCCGGCGAACGCTACAAGGCCATCACTGCCGGATCAC
>JACSRG010000002.1 GCA_014879865.1 Anaerolinea sp. | reverse complement strand
TGGCTGTACTGGGGACGCCGCGCCGCCGTGCAGAAGGACATCCGCGCGATCATCCGTCCGGTTGTGTTCGGCGTGCTGACGGTGCTCGGCGGTATCTTCCTCGCATGGGTCGGCGCGCGCGGATCGCTGCACATCGGCTTGGCGGTGATGGTGCTCGTCGTGTGGCTGACGGACTGGTTCTTGAACCGGACGACGCTCGGCTTTGAACTGCGTACGGTCGGCGAAAACCCGAACGCTGCGCGCTATGCCGGGATGAACGTCAAGTTCAACGTGGTGCTGGCGATGGCGATCAGCGGCGCGCTGGCGGGGCTGGCGGGCGCGATTGAGGTCTCGCGCGTCGGCTTTTTGCAACCGGATTTCTTCAGCGGCTTGGGCTTCGACGCGATTGCGGTCGCGCTGCTGGCGCGCAAGAACCCGCGCAACATGATCATCGCGGGGCTGCTGTGGGGATCGCTGCTCTCCGGCGCGGGCTTGATGCAGATTCGCGCGGACATCTCGATTGACCTTGTGAAAGTGATTCAGGCGTTGATCATCATGTTCATCGCCGCCGATGCGATCATTCGTTACCTGTGGCGTGTTCCCGCCCCGGCGGAAAAACAGGTTGGCACATTCTCGAAAGGATGGGGCGGGTAAAGAAGTTGAAAGTAGAAAGTCAAAAGTTGAAAGTGGTGCGTTCTTACTTTCAACTTTCAACTTTGCACTTTTAACTTATCCCTAAACGATTATGGCTGCTACGACAACTGCGACACCACCCCTCGTTGAGGAACGCGCGGGCTTCAAGTTCACGCGCATGACCCTGTTCTCACTGTTCTTCATCGCCGTCGGCGTGTGGATGCTGTTCGGGATGCAGAACATCGCGCCCGATGTGATCACCCGTTTGACCTTCGGCTTCAACCTGCCGGACGGATCGCCTGCCGAATGGCTCATCCCCACACAGGCGTACATGCTCGTCGTGGCGGTGCTGTACATCGGCGGCGGCGCTGTGGCGCTGCTCCCGGTCAACGCCCGCATTAAATCGATCTGGCTGCTGCTCAACGGGCTGCTGCTCATCCCCACCGTGCTGATCGTGGCGGCGGCGGGCAACAGCACCAACGTCAGCGTGATGCTGCAAGTCAGCGTACGCTTGGCGACACCTGTCGTCCTCGGCGCGATTGCGGGCATCTGGTGCGAACGTTCCGGCGTGGTCAACATCGCCATCGAAGGCATGATGCTGGCGGGCGCGTGCTTCGGTTTCGTCGCCATGACGCTGCTGCTCAACGGCGGCATGAATATCTACATGGCGCAGGCGCTTGGCGTACTCGTCGCGGTGATCGCGGGCGGGTTGATGTCCACGCTCCACGCATGGCTGTCGATCACCTTCAAGACGGATCAGGTGGTCAGCGGCACGGTGATCAACATCCTCGCTATCGGCTTGACCTCGTTCGTGCGCCGCGAAATCCTGCTCTCATCAGAAGCCGGACGCGAAACTCTCCAGCCGATCAGTATCCCGGTGCTGTCGGATATTCCGGTGGTCGGCGAAGTGCTGTTCGAGGGACGA
>JACSRG010000438.1 GCA_014879865.1 Anaerolinea sp. | reverse complement strand
TGAGCCGAACCATATGTGGTTGGCGACTCAAGACCTGTTCCCCGAAGCCCTGACGCTGATGGAACAGGGTTATGTGGACGTGACGACGACCTACGACGCCTTCGCTCATGCGCAGGAAGCCGTCCGCGTTCTGATCGCCATCCTCAACGGCGCAGACCCGATGTGCAGTGCGAACGGCTGTTTGGTGGCGGGTCGCGTTGCCACGCCGGAAACCGTCGGCAGCCTCGACAACCTCTGGTCGCGTGATTTCTCTGGCAGCTAAATCACAGCGGACGTGGGGCGCACACAGGTGCGCCCCAACGCAATCGCAGTTTGGGACGAGGCATGTCTTATCCCAAGCTCCGCTTGGCACCTCCCCCGACTTCGGGGGAGGATGACAACAGAGGTAATTACGCTTTTCGGGAGTCTCGCTCATGAAGAAAATTAAAGTCGGTATCCTCACGTTTTCGGATGGACGTAAATACATCCACGACGACCTGCTGGCGACTAATCTACGCTACCAGAACCGCCTCGCCGAAGCGCTCGAAGCGACGGGCGAAGTCGAAGTCGTCGCCGGGGATGAAATCATCTGGACGCCCAAAATCGCGCGGCGGGAAGCGCAGCGCTTGGCGGCGGCAGGCGTCGAAATCACCATCTTCAATTACGCGATCTGGGCGTTTCCACATCTAAGCGGCGTGGCAAGCGAATTCGCACCCGCGCCCTACCTGCTCTTCTGCAACCTGCACCCGTCCGAACCGGGCATGGTGGCGATGTTGGCGGCGGCGGGCATGATGGATCAGCTAGGCGCGTCGTACCAGCGCCAGTGGGGCGACATCGCCGACCCGGTCGTGCTGCGCAAGGTGCTGGCGTTCATTCGCGCTGCCGGTGCGCTTGCCCGTTTGCGCGGGCAGACCTACGGGCTGTTCGGCGGGCGTCCGCTCGGTATGCTGACCGCCGTCGCCAATCAGGACGAATGGCTGTCGAAGTTCGGCATCGATGTCGAACACATCGAACAGTATGACATCATGCGCTATGCGCACGAGGTGGACGCCGCGCAGGTCGAAGCGGCATTCGCATGGCTGGAACGCCATGTCGGGCATATCCACTACGACGGCAAGAACCTCACGCCGGACAAGCTCAAATTGCAGATTCGCTCCTACTATGCGCTGCGCCGCATCATCGCCGAGAAAGAACTCGATTTCCTCGGCATCAAGGCGCACGGCGACCTCACCGATCACTTTGTGACCGTTGACCTTGCCGAAGCCTTCCTGAACGACCCCTACGATTTCGACGGCGCGAAAGAACCCTTCGTCGCGGCGACCGAAGCCGATATGGACGGCGCGCTGACCATGCAGATCATGAAACACATCACCGGCGAAACCGTATTGTTCGCCGATGTGCGCCACTACGACGCCGACGACGATGTCTGGTATCTGGCGAATTCCGGCACGCACGCCACCTTTTTCGCGGGACGGTCGCACGACCCGGCGGTGAACCTCAAGAAGGTCAGCTTTTTCCCGGAAGTCTCCTATTATCCGGCGGGCGGCGCTTCGGTGCAGCA
>JACSRG010000003.1 GCA_014879865.1 Anaerolinea sp. | reverse complement strand
GCCGCCGCGCCGCTCTCGTCCCGTTTTGGTAATTTGCGCTCGTACAATGGCGGCGCATTCGAGCGCACACATATCGGCACGGACTTCGCCGCCGCCCCGGGCGCGCCCATTCTGGCGACGGCGTCCGGGCGGGTGGTCATGACCGACACGCTCAATGTGCGCGGCGTCACTACCATCATCGATCACGGCTTAGGTGTGTTCACAGTGTACTGCCATCAAACAGAACGCTATGTTCAGGTAGGAGATATGGTGACGACAGGGCAGGTGATCGGGACGGTGGGCAGCAGTGGACGGGTCACAGGGGCGCACCTCCACTGGGAACTCTGGGTGAACGGCGTCCCTGTCGATCCGATGCAGTGGGTTCAGCAGTCGTTTGTCTAAATGATCAAGAATCCGTTCAAACCACGTACCTTTGCGACGTGGAATCAGCCGGGACGCGTCCGGCAAATCTTCCGCCACGAGCGCGGGGCGCGCTTGCAGTGCGAGTCCGGGTGGATCGACCTGATGTTGATCGCGCCCGATGTCCTGCGCGTGAGCTGGCGGCTCGAAGACAGCACCGCGCCGCTGCCCCTGCAAACAATTCGCGATGCCCAATGGCTGCCGGTCGAAGATCAGTTCACCGACGGCGACGAATGGCTCGAACTGGCGACGGGTGCGCTGGCGATCCGCGTCAATAAGCGGCAGTTCCGCTTGCGGATCGAACTGCTGCCGGATCGCCGCGTCGTCTGTCAGGATGCGGCGGGGATCGGTTGGCGCGAGAACGGCGAGCTGTCGCTGTCGATGGCACTGACGCCAGAGGAAGTCTCGTGCGGACTGGGCGCGCGCGCTTCGCGCCTGAATCTGCGCGGCAAACGCTATCGCCTGTGGAACAGCGATCCCGGCGCTGTCAAGCGCGACATCGACCCGCTGCCGTTTTCCTACCCGTTCTATTTGGGCGTACGTGAAAATGCCGCCTATGGAGTGCTGTGGGATAACGCGCAGCGCGGCAGTGTCGATTTGACCGGGAACGAACTCATTTTCGAGGCAGAACGCGGCGAACTCTCGTATGTGCTGTTCGCCGGAGCAGACGCCAATGCGGTCACACGCCGTTTTCTGGAACTGCTCGGCGGCGTTGAACTACCGCCGATGTGGGCGCTCGGTTACGGACAGTGGGCGCTGCCGGAATTCGCCCCGAAGATCATAGAGCGGCGTATCCCGACGCAGTTCGCCTACCTCAGCCCCACCGGCGACCTGACCAGCTTGCGCCAGATCATCCCGCATCTGCGCAGCGCAGGCATCAAGGTGATTGTCACCCTGACGCCTGCCGTCCCGATCACGGGCGGCGTTCCGGCGATCAAAGCGGCGGACGGCAGCACGTTTTCGGCAAATGGGGCATCGGTGCTGCCCGACTTCACCGACATCGCCGCGCAAGTCTGGTGGAGCGACAAGCTCGCCGCGTTGATCGACATGGGCGTGGATGGCTTCACGCTCGAAAATGCCGAACCTATCGCGGTCAATGCGACCGGTAAAGCCGCGCCTCTGCCCGATGATCTGGTTCACAG
>JACSRG010000289.1 GCA_014879865.1 Anaerolinea sp. | reverse complement strand
GCGGGATAGTCTTGAATCCACAGGCGCGCGTTGTACGCCAGTGAGCCGACGACGATGACGGCGAACGCAAGGCTGAACAACAGCCCATCGATCAGAATTCGTTCGAGTGACAGGAGCGCCATGATTGCCCCTTCTCCATGTGCTTAGATAGACCTATATATAATTTTAGACCAGTCTAAATCAGAGTCAAGAGGGAAGAGAAAAGATCAGTCGAAGGTCGGATTAGACGGGTAACAGGGCGGCTACCAGCGCATCGACGTAAGCGCGGGCAATGTGTCCGGTGGGGTCGAGGTCGGGGTCGTAAATCGTGATGTCCATGCCGAACGCGAGTCCGGTCTGGAGCAGGGCGCGCAGCACCGTGATCAGGTCATCGTAGGTTAAGCCGTCGGGCAACGGGGAATCGACGGCGGGCATGATGGCGCTGTCGAGCACATCGGCATCGAGGTGAATCCAGAAGCCATCCACGCCGCGCTGTTTGAGCAGCTCGACGGCTTGCATTGCTGCCATCTCGACGCCCACCTGCCGCGCGTAAGTCAGCGTGATCATGCTGATGTCCGTCTCGAAGATCAGCTTGGCGGGGTACGTCTCCGGCGCTTCGATGTCCCGGTTGCCGAAGACAACCACATTCGATTCGCGCACATACGGCTTCTGCCGGTCGATGTCGGTCAGCTTGTCCGCGCCGTAGCCCGTGACAATCGCCAAGTCCATGCCCGCCGCACCGCCCGTCGCCGACGTTTCCGGGGTGAGGAAATCGGTGTGCCCGTCCATGAAGATCAAACCGCAGCGTCCGGCGCGCTTCATGGCGAGCATCGCGCCGATCAACACGCTGCAATCGCCGCCGACGACCAGCGGGAAATAATCCGCCAGCAGCGGTTCGAGCGTGCGCGCCAGCTTGAGCGTGAAGCGGCGGATCGCATCGACGTTGCGGATACCCGTCGCCGGGTCGATCTCCGGCATATAGCGCCCCGCCGTCACCACGCCGATTCCTTGCGCCTGCAAGCGCGTGGACAGCCCCGCGCGGATCAACGCTTCCGGCGCGCGAAACGTGCCGGGGACGCGATCCGCTGCGGGCGGTTTGAGTCCGAGATTAGATGGGGCTTGCAGGAAATAGATCGGCTTTATCAATCGTCCGGTACGTTTCGCTAAATTTCAAGGTAATCGCGCAGTTGGCGGCTGCGTGTCGGATGCCGCAGCTTGCGCAGCGCCTTCGCCTCGATCTGGCGGATGCGTTCGCGCGTCACACCGAAATGCTTGCCGACTTCTTCCAGCGTGTGATCCTGTCCATCGAGCAGACCAAAGCGCATTTCCAGCACTTCGCGTTCCCGTTCGCTGAGCACGCCGAGCGCCGAGCGAATCTGCTCTTTGAGCAGTTGGCGGCTGGCGGCATCGACCGGACCCGGCACTTTGTCGTCTTCGATGAAGTCGCCGAGCAGGCTGTTATCTTCCTGCCCGATGGGCATTTCAAGGCTCATCGGCTCTTGCGACAGCCGCATGATCTTGCGGACTTTCTGCGCGGCGCGGCGCAGTTTGCGCGTCAAGCCGGGATCCATCCGCGCGCCGTCCTTGCGGATCAGCTTGATCGCTTTCGTCTCCTCCGGCGTCAAAAAGTCCATTTCCAGCGCGATCTGCTCGGCGCTCGGCTCTGCGCCGAGTTCCTGCGTCAACTGCCGCTGCACGCGCATCAGGCGGTTGATCGTCTCGACCATATGCACGGGAATGCGGATCGTGCGCGCTTGGTCGGCAATCGCGCGGCTGATCGCTTGGCGAATCCACCACGTCGCATAGGTGCTGAACTTGAAGCCCTTCGTATGGTCGAACTTGGCGACCGCGCGCAGCAAGCCGATGTTGCCTTCCTGAATCAAGTCCAAGAAGTTGATGCCGCGCCCCATGTAGCGCTTCGCCACGCTCACGACCAGACGCAGATTCGCCCGCGTTAGTGCCTCGGCGGAGTATTCCGCCTGCCGTTCCATGTCGTCGAACTTCTCCGGCATCACTTCGAGCGCCAGATCATCTTCGAGCAGCCACGCATGAAACTGCTCGACCGGAGGGAGCTTGCCCTCTTTCTCGTAGTAGCGCCCGATCAGCGTTTGCTCACGGAACGGGATCAAGTAGAGCGAATGAAACGTATTGAACACGCGCCGCGCCAATTCCGTCCATGGCTCGTCGCGTCCCCAGTCACGCTGAAGCAGGTATTGGCGCACATACGACTGTCCGGTCGCGTCCCAATTCTCGACCACGAACTGCGCCTCGGCAATCATCGCCTTGAGGTCAGGCGGTGCGACCTTGAACTGCTTGGCGGACGCCAGCACTTCGTCCCACTGCTTGACCATCTGCGCGTAAATCGACTCGACGATCTCGACGCTGGTCGGCATGTCCGCCGCTTCGCTCTCCGCCTGCTCGCACAGCTTGTCGATCTGCGCTTGCAGCAGACGTTCCGACGCGATCTGCGCGCTCAACCACGTTTCGCGGTTGGGGTCGAGCAGCGGCACTTGACCGATCTCTTTCAGGTACATACGTACCGGATCATCCGCCAGCGCGAAGCTATCGAGGCGCGCGCCTTCGAGCAGCGCCTCGTCATCCTCAGCGTCGATGTCGTCCTCGTCGCTCAAAAGGTCGAGTTGATCGTCGTCTTTCAGCGATCCCGCTTCATAGAGATCGTCGTCATCGCCCCCGTCGTCGTCAAAGTCATCAAACTCAACCTCGCCGTTCATTTCTTCGGCGTCCTCGGCAGCCGCTTTGGGGAAATTAGCTGCCGGGCGAACTTCATCCTTCTTTTTGGTGCGTTTCTTCGTCATAACCCTCACTCAACCGCGCTGCGTCCGACGATTCAACTCTGCATCAATGAGCCGCTTGGCTAGTACCGAACCGTTAATTTGCGACATGACATCGCCTTCATCTATCGACAGAAACAGAAGCTCCTGCCGTTCGCGCTCGATGCGGGCGCGCCTTAATTGCAGCGCCTTGAGAATCACATCGACACCCACTTCGACCGGGCGGACGGTGCGCTTGTCCTGCCTGATCATGTCCAAGTCCGCGCCAAAAGTGACACGACTGCGCAGTTCCTCCCATTGGTCAGCTAGAATCGCGTCCAGCTCCTCAAACAATTCCGGCGCTAGATGGGTACGCACATAGCTGGCGAAATCCATTTCGTCTTGCGCTACCGCGACCATGAAGGTATCCATCAAAGCGCGATAAGCCGTCCGGGTAAAATCGTCCGCGGAAAAATCACTGAGGGTTGATTGCAGCAGCGGGTGATCGCCCGCGAGTTCACGGAATTTGCGGTTGATATGATAGTACAAATCCGGCTGAGTGAACAGGATGTGTAAACAATCCAGCTCTAATGGGATTTTTTCGTCGGCGCGCGGCTGGCTGTGGTGGATCGGCGCGCTGCTGCGCTGCAAGCTGCGCGGCGAGTCGAAATCCGGTAGATCGTCTGAAGTATCCGCCGGGGCGGAAGGCAATTCCGGCTGAACGGGTGGCTGGTTGTACTGCTTCGCGGCGGGTTTCGGCGGTGTAAGTTTACGCGCCTGTTCCAGCGCCCACCCTTCGAGCTTATCTTCGGGGATGCGCAGCGCAACGGCAAGTTTTTGCACATTCGAGCCGCGATACAGGTCGTTTTCCGACGCCAGCAGGATCGGCAGCAGGCGCAGCGCGACCGCCTCGCGTTCCTCGACCGAGGGACGAGCGGGCAGCGCCGCCGTTTCCGCCGCGATCAGATAGTCCGCCACCGGGACGGCATTCTCGACCAGCCCCGCCCATGCTTCGGGCGTCTCACGGATCAAGTCGTCGGGGTCTTTCGCGCCGGGGACGGTCAGCACGCGCATTTCGACTTGCAAGCGACCGCTGTAATCCGCTGTGAGCGTTTCGCGCGCGACTTCGACGGAGCGTTTGGTCGCATTCTGCCCGGCGGCATCCGAGTCCAGCGCGAGGATGATCTTTTTCGCCCACTTGGGCGAGATCAGCTTCAACTGGCTTTCGGTGAGTGCCGTGCCCATCTGCGCGACGACATTGGCGTATCCTGCTTGATGCGCCTGAATCGCGTCGAGATAGCCTTCGACGATCACCGCCGTACCCGTGTCGCGGATCGTCTTGGAAGCCAAGTCCAGCCCGAACAGCAAACGCCCCTTATCAAACAATGCCGACTGCGGCGAGTTGAGGTATTTGGGGTTATCTTCGGCTGCCAGCGCCCGCGCCCCGAAGCCGACGACGCGCCCGCGTTCATCGCGGATCGGGATCATCAGGCGGTTGCGGAAGCGGTCATACACGCGCCCGCTGTCGTTCTTGCTGGCGACTCCGGCGCTGACGGCGTCATCTTCGCTGTAGCCGAGGTTAGTCAGCATGTCAAGCGTATTGCGCCAACCGTCCGGCGCGTAGCCGATGCCGAATTTGATGATCGTGTCGGCGGTCAAGCCGCGCTGCCGTTTGACATAGCGCAGCACCTCACGCGCATCCGGCGTGTCGAGCAGTTCATGGTAGTAATCAGCGACGATCTTGAGCAAACCGCGCAGTCGTTCGATCTGCTGATCGCGCTGCTTGGCTTCCGGCGACTGTGGACGCAGTTCGACGCCCGCCTCTTTCGCCAGTTCTTCCAGCGCCTCTTGGAAGGTCTTGCCCTGCTGCTTCATCACAAAGTTGAAGATGTCACCGCCGGTCGCACACGCGCCGAAGCAGCGCCACGTCTGCCGATTTTCGTCCACCGTAAAGCTTGGTGTCTTTTCATGGTGGAATGGGCACGGCGCTTTCCAGCGACCGCTGCCCGCGCGTTTCAGCGGGACGGTCTTGCTGATGTACTGCACAATATCAAGCTTGGACTTGATCTCGTCGGTGACGGACACAGGTTACTCCCACGATCTGAGGTTTTCATTATAGGTGGGTCACGCTGTAGGGACAACCTCAGTCCAAACGTCCGAGGACATATAACACGACGGATAACGTGATTATCATCAACAGAATCACGAACGGCACACCCCACCACGCATCGAACGACGGGAACGTCCGCTCGAAATTCATGCCGTAAAAGCCCGTGATCACTGCCAGCGCCCCCGTCCCCACCGTGATGATCGTCAACCGCTGCACGATCACGTTCAGGCGGTTGGACGACGACGACAGGTACAGATCAATTGTCCCGGCGACCGTATCGCGATAAGTGCCGATCATGTCGCTCACGCGGATCAAATGGTCGTAGACATCGCGCATGTAGTAACGCATCACATCTTCGCTGACGAAGGCATTATCCTCGCGCAGAAACACGTTGAACATATCGCGCTGCTGTCCGGCGACCCGCGCCATTTCCGCCAGCGACCGCTTGATCTTGAACAGTTCTTGCAGTAGTTCGGGCTTGGGTCGCTCGATGACTTCCTCGCCGATGGATTCAGCGCGATCCGCCAGCGCGTCCAAGACCGGGAAATAAGCATCGACGATCTGATCCGCCAGCGCGTACATCAGGTACCCGACACTCATCGCCCGCTGCCCATTGCCAGTGCGCACATTGCACTGGTGCAGCACCGCATCGATCACGGGTTCTTCGAGGTAGTCACGCACGGTGACGAAGAAGTGCTTGCCGATGAACACATCCAATTCGCGGAAGGTCAATTCCTCGGCAAAAGTGTTGATCGGGTTCAGAATCGTGAATAGATGATCGGGGTACTCTTCGATCTTCGGGCGCTGGCGCTCGTTGAGCGTGTCTTCAATCGCCAGCGGATGAAAGTGGAAAACCTCCCGCATGATGCGGATGTCTTCCGGCGTCGGATTGACGATATCCACCCACACGACGCCCTTGCTTGCGCCGTTGAGCAGCGCCGTCCAATCCGGCGACTCGATTGGCTTGGAAAAACCATGTTGCTCGAATTGGACGACGTGCATTTCTAGACTCCTATTTCGGTGTTTCCGTCTCCCCTCATCCCCCTGCCCCTTCTCGGTTTGCTTCGCAAACACCGCAAGCGGGGAGAAGGGATTGCCAACCGAAGGTTGGACGGGGTGAGGTTGCTTCTAGAACCCGCTCAAATGACTGAGATCGGCGCGTCCGCTCTGCATGGCGCTGATCGCTTGCAGCAAGCCGATCCGGTTGCGCCGGATCGCCGGGTCGTCATGGTTGACCAGCACGCCGTCGTTCTTGCCCGTGCCGAAATACGCGCTGATCGTCGGGATCAGCGGGGCGAAGGCGCTCAGGAAGTCGTTGACATTGCTTGCCGGAGTCAGCTTTTCTGCCGCCGCCTGATACGCGGCATACAGCGCGCCTTCTTCCGGCTGAATGAACAGCGCCGGATCGACCGGGAAGCGTTCCTTTTCGGCGCGGGTAATGCGGACACAGCGCGCAAACCCGTCGAGGATCGACTCCCAATCGGGGCGCTTGACCCACTCGCTCAATTCGCGGATGCCGACCAGCGCGCGCGCCGGGTTGCTCGCCTGCGCCGCCAGCACCGCCGCGACCACGTCATGCGCCCAGCCCTGCTCCTCGATCCACACTTTGAGGCGTCCGCCGATGAAGCCGAGCACGTCATCCCGAACTTCAGCCGAAACGGGAATTGGTTCGGCTTGCGCGACCAGTTCGATCAACTGCGCGAGATCGACCGCGATCCCCTTTTGTGCGACGATCTGGATCACGCCGAGTGCGGCACGACGCAGCCCATACGGATCGGCGTTGCTCTGCGGCGCAAGCCCGGCAGCGAACAACCCCACGAGGCTGTCAAGCCGATCCGCGACCGCCAGCAGCATCCCGGCGGGGCTGGCGGGCAGATCGTCGCCCGCGAAGCGCGGCAGCCAGTGCTCGTAGATCGCGTCAGCAACTTCGGGCGGATTCCCGCTCAACCGCGCATAGACACGCCCCATCACGCCTTGCAGCGAGGTCATTTCCACGACCATCTGCGTGGCGAGGTCGGCTTTGGCGACATGCGCGGCGCGCTGAGCGATGGCAATATCGGTTTCGGTCATTCCTAACAGGCTGCCCACGCCTTCGACCATCCGGGCGATGCGCTCGTTCTTGTCGAGCATCGAGCCGAGTTTCTCTTGGAAGGTGAGCGTCCCCAAGCGCGGCAGGAAATCCGCGAGGCGCTTCCGCGTATCCTGTGCGTAGAAGAAGCCCGCATCGGAGAAGCGCGCGCGCAGCACGGCTTCGTTGCCCTGCGCCACAAGATCGAGGTGTTCGGCGTCGCCGTTGCGCACGGCGATGAACAGCGGCAGCAGATCGCCCGCTGCATTTTCGACGGCGAAATAGCGCTGCTTGCTGCGCATGACCATCACCAGCACTTCGCGCGGCAGGGTGAGCGACGCCGCGTCAAAGCGTCCGACAAGCGCTGTCGGACGTTCGACCAAGTTGGTCACTTCGTCCAGCAGCTTATCATCTTCGAGCACGCGCCCGCCCGCGTTCGCCGCTGCCTGCGCCACCTGCTCGCGGATGACTGCGCGCCGTTCGTTGTAGTCGAGGAGGATGCCCTGCTGTTCGAGCACGCGCATGTATTCCGGCAGGCTGTTGATCGCCTGTTCCGGCGATCCGTACGGACGCAGCCCGCGCGTGATATTGCCGCTCTGCACGCCCGCATATTCGAACGGGAGGATGATCCCGCCCCACAGCGCGACATACCAGCGGATCGGGCGCGAGAAGCTCACGCCGCTGCTGTTCCAGCGCATCGACTTGCCGAACTTGATCCCGGCGACGAACGCGGGCAGCGCCTCCGCCAAAACCGCCCCGGCAGCGCGCCCCTTCTGCATGACACGCGCTACAACGTAGCGTCCGCCGTCCACCTCTTCGATCACCAGCTTGCTCACGTCGATGCCCTTGCCGCGCGCAAAGCCTTCCGCCGCTTTGGTCGGGTTGCCATCGGGATCATAGGCGCGATCCGCCGACGGACCTTTGAAGACCTGTTCCATGTCGGGCTGCTTGGGTGCGACCGCTTCCGCCGTGATCACCAAGCGGCGCGGCGTCGCGTAGACTTTGACATCGCCGTGCGCCAACCGCAGATCGTCGAGCAGCTTGGGCGCAGCGGTCTGCAAGTACGCCAGCGCATCATCGACATCGCCGGGCGGCAGTTCTTCCACGCCGATCTCGAACAGGAAATCGGCGGATTCGGTCGGGTAAGCCGCCTTCGTCGTTTCGATGCGCGTCGGCGCTGCGCTGACCGGGGCGAAGGTCGATGCCAGCTTTTCGAGTGGGTATTCCATCTGCTGGCGCTGATCGACGAAGGCTTTGGCGATCTTGCGCGTCATGTCGCGCATCCGCCGGAAGTAGCTGGCGCGTTCGGTCACGCCGATAGCGCCGCGCGTATCCAGCACGTTGAACAGGTGACTGCACTTGAGCACGTAATCATAAGCGGGAATGACCAAACCCGCGTCGAGCGCGCGGCGATATTCGCCCTCGTATACGTCGTAGGTGCGGCGCAGACCGTCCACGTCCGCGACCTCGAAGTAGTATTTGCAGTGTTCGATCTCGCTGCGCAAGAAGATGTCGGCATAGCTCAGGTTCGCGTCCTGACCGTACATCCAATCGATCTCCCACGCGGCGTTTTTGCCTTGCAGCGGGATGGCGATGCGCTCCAGCCCGTAGGTGATTTCGACCGACACCGGGTTCAGTTCAATGCCGCCTGCCTGCTGGAAGTAGGTGAACTGGGTGATCTCCTGCCCGTCGAGCCAGACTTCCCAGCCCAACCCCCACGCGCCGAGCGCGGGGCTTTCCCAGTTATCCTCGACAAAACGGATGTCGTGTTCGCGCTGGTTGATGCCCAACGCTTCGAGCGAACGCAGGTAAAGTTCCTGCGGGTCGCCCGTATCCGGCTTGAGGATCACCTGATATTGGAAGTAGTACTGCATCCGGTTCGGGTTTTCGCCGTAGCGACCATCATCCGGGCGGACGCTCGGTTCGACGTACGCCACGCGCCATGGTTCGGGACCCAGCACGCGCAGCAGAGTCGCCGGGTTGCCTGTCCCCGCGCCAACTTGGATGTTATATGGCTGCCAGATGACGCAGCCCTGAGCCGCCCAGAATTCGTGCAGCTTCATGATGATTTGCTGGAAGGAAAGCGGATTCGCCATGCGGATTCCTAAAGTGAGACGTCGTAAAGGTGGCGACCATTATAGCGGTTTTTAATACCAGACTGAATGCCCCAATGCGCGGACGACGAACGCAATCCCGACAAACAGGATCGCCACGCCGAACACGCCCGCCCCTTCCCACAGGCGGAACCATTTGCGCCCGATGGTGAAGCCGCCGGCGAGGATCAGCGCCGTGCCGAGGATCACCTCGGCGAGCGTGTGACCGGGAACCGGCACGCCCGAATACAAGCCTATCGGGACGGGCGGCGTCTGCATGTCGAGCGTGAAATCGACCACCGTATCGAATTCGCCGGGGCGCTGCACGGTGACGCGGGCGCGCCATTCCCCCGGCTGGCTGAGATTCGCGCCTTCCGCCGTATAGATACCATCCCGTTCGAGCGTCGGGCGGACTTCACTTTCGCCGAGGTTGCGCGTGCGGTGTTCGAAGCGCACGCGGATCAAGGAGGCGTCGTCCACTGCATCGACGCCGTCGCGCAGCAGCACGACAGTATACGTGTTTTCACCCACCCACCCCGGCTCGACGCTGAGATGAATGTGCAGATCATCGACCGTTTCCAGCAGGTTGATCGAGCTGTCAGGGATCGGTTCGCGGCTGGCGGCGACTGCTCGCGCCGGGTTCGCGGCGGTCATGACCGCCG
>JACSRG010000004.1 GCA_014879865.1 Anaerolinea sp. | reverse complement strand
TTTGAACTTTCGTGATTCACTGAAATTTAAATCTATGTGAAAAACCGGGGCTGTCATTGGTTCTGGCGGCAGGTGTGATTACAATCTGCCGCCAGAAACGGAGGAGTTATGGCTACTACCCGCCCCGCGACCTCACAACGGATCAACCGCCTGCGCGAGAATCTCACGGCGTATGTGTTCCTCGCGCCCGCGCTGATCCTGTTGTTCCTGTTCGGCATTTTCCCGGTTGGCTTCGCCTTTTTCGTCAGCTTGCACCGCTGGCGGCGGTTTCCCGGCGAATACCTCGGCTTAGACAACTATATCCGGGGACTCGGCGGGTTCGGCTACGGGCTGTTCTTCTGGCTCGGCGCGGGCGTGCTGATCTACGCGCTGCTGCAAGTCCGATCCCTGTGGCGAACGCGGGCGGATCGCTCCCTGTCGTACCTCGTGCCGGGGATGCTCAACGCGGCGGCGATCTTGCTGTTCGTGCGCTGGTTCGTGGTCGTGCTGCCGCTGATCCTCAACATCCCGCAGCAGTTACGCAATCAAGAACTGGTACAGGGGATTTTCGTCCAACAACTGGTGACGAATCTCGGTTTGCCGGAAGCGGTCGAAGCGTGGACGCCGTTTCTGCTCGTGGCGATCCTCGCCAGCGCCGCCAGCGCGATCTGGTGGTTCGTCGTGCGTGGGGCGGAGCGCGGTCTGCACCTGTTTCGTGGCACGGTCGCGGCGCTGTTCGTCGCGGTGAGCTTCTTCACCCTCCAACTGACGCTCGCCGAAATCAACGCCGGGGGCGAAGCCGCGACACAGGGGACGCAGATCATCATGGTGACGGTCGGCGCGGCGCTGGTCGCCGGGGCGTACCTGATCTGGCGGCGGGCGGTGCGCGTCTTCGAGAATCGACGGTTCGCGCTCATGGCGGGGGCGGCGCTGCTGCTGATGGTCGGCGGCGTGGTCTTGATCGCCGAAGTGCCGCGCCTGCTGGCAAACGCCGATCAAGCGGTGCTGCGCAGTTTCGGCATCACGGTGATGTTCGCGCTCGGCACCGTGCCGTTTCAGCTTGCGATTGGCTTGGTGCTGGCGTACCTGCTCTTTCAGAAGATCAAGGCGCGCTCGTTCTTCCGCGTGGTCTACTTCCTGCCGTACATCATGCCCTTCGTCGCCACGTCGATTGTGTTTAACCAGATTTTCTCGCAGCGCCCCGGTTCGCTGGCGAATCACGCGCTCGGCTTCTTCGGCATCCCTGACCAGCGCTGGCTGCTCGAAGCGCGCGGCATCGTCGAGGTGATCTTCGGCGCAAACGTCCCCGACATCCTCGCGGGTCCGTCGCTGGCGCTGATCGTGATCATGATCTATACCGTGTGGACGTACATCGGCTACGATACCGCCGTCTTCCTCGCGGGTTTGGGCAACATCTCCGGCGAATTGTACGAGGCGGCGCGCATCGACGGCGCGTCCGGTTGGTCGATCTTCCGCTACATCACGCTGCCGCTGCTCTCGCCGACGACGTTTTTCCTCTCGCTGATCGCGGTCATCGGCACGTTTCAGGCGTTCACGCAAATCTGGATCATGCG
>JACSRG010000640.1 GCA_014879865.1 Anaerolinea sp. | reverse complement strand
GAACGGCGCGATCCGCAGCGCGAAGCGGACGAGCGCGCTTGCCCAATCGCGGCGGTGCGCGGCGATGAACAGCACAATGAACCCGGCAATTGAGCCGAGCGCCAGCGTCACGCCGCCGACCTCGATGCTGTTTTCGACGGGCAGCACGAGCAGCGCCACGCCGAATATGCCGAACACGAACAGCAGATCGACCAGCCGTTCAAGCACAATCGTGCTGAGCGAGGTCATCATCGAGACGGGCGGCGTGACGCGCGTCGCCAGCAGCACCCGCGCGACTTCGCCCGCGCGCAGCGGCAGCAGCGCGTTGAGCATATAACCGATGTTCGAGATGTGGAAAGCATTGCGGAGCGTCAAGCGGCGGTTGAGCAGCACCATCCAGCGGGCAGCGCGTACCGTCAGCGCCCCGGCGAAGATCACCAGCACGAGCGGCAGCCAGCGGTAATCCGCCGTGACCAGCGAATCACGGATGCTCGCCAGATCGACGTTCGTGATGATCAGCGCGGCGAACCCCACGAGGATCGCCGCGCCAAACAGGTAACGCCAGTTACGGATAAGGGTCATTATTGCGGAACTGCATTTCGTCGCCGACGCGCTCTTGCAGCCAGCCGATCACCTGCAAATCCTCATCTTTCGGCAGCAGGATCAGGTCGCGGGTGGTCACGTTGAGTGTTTGCCCCGGCAGCAGCATAATCGACTGGAACGGCAGGGTGAACACGCCCGTTTCCCACGGCGTCGGATCATCCGGCGCTGCCAGCGTGTACGAATAGCCGACTTCGGTCGCCAGCGGGTTGAAGTTGTACAGGCGCATGGTCACGAACACGAGCGTTTCGCCCGTTTCGGTCGGCAGATAATCGACGTGCTGCACGTTCATGTAGACCGACGGCACGATCAGGACTGTGCCGCCGTAGCCGACGCCGTCCGAGTGGATGCTCGAGCCATCCGCTTCGGTCTGATGCACCCACGCCGAAAGGCTGAATTCGCCGACTACGTCACCCTCTGGCGCGCCGAACGTGAACGTGCGCGTTTCCTGCGCGGTCAGATCGACAATCGGCAGCGATTCTGCCGTGTAGATCGCCTGCGTCCATGGGGCATCGATGACTCCCGGCGGCGCGAGCAAATACCAGACGACGCCCGACGCGGGCAGGTCGCTGATGTTCTTCACCGTGACCGACACCGAGAGCAGCGCGTTTGGCGTGCGCTCGAAGTACATGGCAGTGATCTGGAACCGCTGTCCGTCAAATGTGGCGCGGTCGAGCAGCTCCACGTTGACCAGTTCGGAACTCGACTCCGTCGGCAGCGCCGTCGGCGTCACGGTGCTCGTCGCCGTTCCGACGGTCGGGGTGTTGGTGAACAGCGTAGGCGCGCTCGTCGGCGATTCTTGAGCGCTCAATGGGAATAAGACAACGATGACGATAACGAACAGTGCAGCAGTCAACAGCTTCAATTTCATGACGATCTAGCTCCGCAGACGCTTCCGTCCATTTGCAGCCCAACTGACACCCTTGTAAAACGTGATCGAGACATCTTCGTAATCGCGCGGGTTGAACCACCGTTCGATCCGTTCCCGGGTGATGAACTCGGTATACGGGGCGTTCAGCTTGTCGAACACGTTCAACGCGTTGCGGTGGAAACTCAGCTTGCGGAAATTGCGGAAATAATCGTAGTAGGGGAGGAACGTCAGCGGCAGGCGGTAGATCGTGTGGACAATCGGGTAGAGCACCGCCGTCAGAAAGTGCGCCAACTGGTCGATTTGCGCGCGGCTGCGGTCTTTGAGCAGGGCGGCACGCAGCGGCTCGATCAGGTTGATCATCATCCCGTTGCCCTCGTGCGACCACACCCAGACCATCGTCAAACCGCCGGGAGCGGTCATGTTCTTCAGGTTCTCGAACGAAGCATCCGGGCTGTCGGTATGGTCGATTACGCCGATGCTGTAGACTACGTCGTAAGCGTCCGGTGCGTTGTGCAGCGCGAGATCATCTTCGATGAACGAAGCGTTCGGCACGTTTGCCAAAAGCTGCTTGGCGAGTTCCGCCGTGTTCAAGTCCATGCCGACGACTTCTTGGGCGACATCTGCCACCAAGCGCATGTGATGACCGGGACCACAGCCGGCGTCGAGTACGCGCTTACCGCGAAAGTCTTCGACGGTGCGCGGGTAAATCCAGTCCCAGAAGAGAAAGGCTTCAGTATCCTTGAAGCGTTCCCATTGGTACAGCCATTCCGGTTGCTTCTCTTGTACTGCCACTCTATAATTCTCCGACTTGTGCGAGACGCACCCAACATTAATCAAAGTTACGCAAAATTTCAATGCACATCCTGCTGGTCTCGAACTATCCCCCGCCGTATGAAGGCGGTATCCAATTCGTGCTTGGGCAGCTTTACGACCGCTGTGTGCGGTTGGGTCACCGGGCGACAATTGTAGCCAGCGACACGGGAATCCCCAAAAACCCGACGCGCACGCTGGTTGGCGTCCCGGCGTCGAACTGGCTGGAACAGCACAGCATCCCGTTTCCGCTGTTCGACCCGCTGCGGTTGATCCGCGCGCTCAATCGCCTGCTGCCCGAAACCGACGCCGTTCACGTTCACGGCTTGCTCTACATGAGCAGCCTGTTCGCGGCGATCATGGCGCGGCGACGCGGCATCCCCGTCGTGCTGACCGAGCATGTCGGCATGGTCGATTATCACCAGCCGGTCCTGAACTTGATCCAGCGGATCGCGTTTCATACGCTCGGTCGGCTGTGTGTGCGCGCCGCCGATGCGGTCGTCGTGCTCAACGAGCGCGTGTATGGCGAGATGCAGCCGCTCATCCGGCGCGGGACGCCGCTGCTCAAAGTGCCGAACGGCGTCGATACGGCGCTGTTCTACTCGCCGACCACCGACGAGCGTCCGCGTTTGCGGGCAAAATGGGGCTTCGCCAAGCCGACGATCCTGTTCGTCGGGCGGTTGGTCAAAAAGAAGGGGATCGATCTGGTCGTCGCGGCGGCGCGCCTTGCACCCGAATGGGATTTCGCCATCTGCGGCAAAGATACCGAACTGCTGGAAACCGATCTGCCGAACGTCCGCGTGATCGGCAAGGTCGATCAGCCGACGCTGCGCGAACTGTATGGCGCGGCGGATGTCTTTTTGCTGCCATCCGAGGGCGAAGGCTTCCCCTTGAGCGTGCAGGAGGCGCTGGCGTGCGCGCTGCCCGTCGTCGTCAGCGATGACCCGACCAACCGCGAATACCTCGATGAGACGGTCGCCGCATTTGCCGCGCGCCAACCGGAGGCGATCAGCGCCGCTATCCGTTCGATCATTGGAGACGAGGATCACCGCGCCGCGATGAGCGCTGCCGCATATGCGTGGGCGCTGGCACACTTCGACTGGGAAGTGACGGTGCAGAAATACCTCGAACTCTATCAAGGATAGTGCAGTTTGGAACGCCTGAATTCATTACAATGTCATCTTGATTTTCTGCATAATTAAACAGAATCATATGTTTATTGAAAGATAAATTAGGATGCAGCTCATGACAGCCCAAGATACCCGTCTCACCGAAACAATCCTCGAAAATCAATACGCCACTTTATACTTTCATACAGATACGAAAATCGTGCATCATGTTTTTCACCAGCAGATCGGCGGAGAGGAATTCCGCCGTGTGCTGAACGCAGGCGTGGAACTGATGAAGGCACGGGCTGCCACCAAATGGCTGTCCGACGACCGGAATAACGGTGTTTTGTCGCCAGAAGACACAGACTGGTCAATGCAGGAATGGTTTCCGCGCTCAAAAGCGGCGGGCTGGCAGTTCTGGGCGCTCGTCGTTCCGGCAGACATGATGGCGCGCTTGAATCTCAAAGAGTTTGTCGATTCGTATTATGAACAGGGGCTGCGCATCATGGTTTTCACAGAAACCGAGGATGCGATGCAGTGGTTGGCAGCCCTGTAGCGATCTCGACATGCGCGCCGATCTCTGTTCTGTGATACATTTGTTCTATCACGGAAACGGAGGATAGATAATGAGTCAGTCGGGTAGTTCAACGCCCCGCCCTTACGTGCTGCACGCCGATCAGGGCGTTCCCGGATCGGGCAGCGACGTGAAAGCGTCGCGGGTATCGACGGGCGGAATGCTTACGGTGATCGAGTCGCGCACGACGGGCGGCGCGCCGCTTCATGTGCACACCCACGAAGATGAATATTTCTACGTGGTCGAAGGTACGATCACCGTGACCGTTGGCGATGAGACGTTCACCGCCGGGAAAGGCGCGTTCGTGTTTCTGCCGCGCGGGATTCCGCACACATGGGATGTGGTCGGCGGGGAAGCCACCGTGTTGATGATCACGACGCCCGCCATGCTGGAGGAGTTCCTCGCCGAGTATCACGCCGCTGACCGCGAGGGACGCCAGCAGGTCGCCGAGAAGTACGGCGTTACGTTTTTCTAAAGTAGGTTCTCGAAAGCGGGCAAGGCGCGCCTTGCCCCTACGACCGTCTGACGCTATTCGGCAACCGTCAGCAGTCGCGCGTAGGTCACTTGGCTGAAATGCTCGTAGCCGCCGCCGCTTGACGCCACCTGAATCCACAGCGAGAGCGTGTAATCGCCGGGAGGCAGTGCTGCTTCCCCGGCGAACGTCTCGGCGAACGGCGTCCCCTGTGTCACATTGAGCGACGCGAATGCACTGCGGTAGACTTCGACGCCGGGGATGATATTCCCCTGTTCATCCTCGCTGATCGGGATCAGGCTGAGCGCGTAGCGATACGCGCCGGTGTTCAACCCTGTGAACTCGATTTCCGCTTCAAGTTGGTAGGTTTCCGCGCTCAGCGGCTCAAGACTTGCGCTGATGATCTGCGTTCCCTGCCCGACCGGCAGCAAACTGCCTTCGAAGATCAACTGCGGCGCTGGTGTCTGGTCGAGGTAGGCGATGATCTCGCGCACCGAGGGTTCAACCTCGATGTTCGCGCCCTCGGGCAGGGCATCGTCGGGCAGCGGTACGCTGATGACGAGGTTCGAGCGCGCCGGGACGTTGACCTCGCGCACTCGCTCCGATGTGAGCAGGATCGCGCCGGTCGCCGGATCGTTCAGCGTGTACCAGACTTCCGCCGACATGGGACGGAGTTCGTTGTTGCGGATGGTGATGTCGATAAACGGGCGGACGACATCGGCGCGCAGAATCGCGACCGAAACGTGCGGCGGCGGCTGGCGTAGATCGAACACGCTGCCGTCGATGGCAGTGTAGATCAAGACCAACGCCACAATCGCCAGCGGCGTGATGAGGGAGAAGTATCGCTTCACAGCAGTAGAGGGATTGAAATTAAGAGTAAGGACTGAGGACTGAGCAAAAACTATCTGCTTTACGCAGCCCTCAGCCCTCAGCCCTGATTTTTAGAGCGCGTAATCGTCGGGGATAATCACGCGGATGATACGCACGTTGTTGACGGTCAGGTAGTACTCACCGGGCGGGAAGCTGGTCACCGGGAAGTTGGTCAGGAACAGACCATCGGGACGAACCGAAACGGGCCACGCAAACGTGGTGCCTTCGAAGCGCAGCGTCACCTGCTGCAAGCCACAGGGCCAGATCGAGCCGACGACGGGGAGCGCGGGTTGATTCTGCTCGATCTCGACAATGTTGAAATCGTTTGCGTCAACCTCACCCGAAGGGCTGTTGCCAATGCTCAAGACATTGCCGAGGATGTTGTTGAGCGAGAACTCAATCGCCACCGTCGTTTCGCTGCGGCGTTCGATATTGACATACCGTTGGAGACAGTCATCGGCGGTGTATTGGGCGGAAACCGCGCCGATCCCAACGCTCGTGACGAGCAGGAACAAGGCGGCGATAAGGACGAATCGTTTCATCAGTCAAAGCCCTTTTCAATGCGTGTTCTGAACCTCGTCAATCGTAATTCATATCAGGAGGATTTGTCAATAAATGCGCCTGCCTGACAAGAGTCTCATTTGTTGTCTGCCAAGAGTATCTGTTATAGTGGTGATGCTCTAGTTTACGTTGAAACGGACTCTTCCCTCCATGCAAATGACTGCCACCCAAACGCTGCCGGCAGCGCTCGCCACTACTGAGATCGAGCTGTCGATTGTCATTCCCTGCCTGAACGAAGCAGAAACAATTCAAACGGTTGTGGACAAGGCGCGCCGCACGATGGCAGAACGTGGCATCGTAGGGGAAATTCTGGTTGCCGACAACGGCAGTACCGACGGATCGCAGCGCTTGGCGGAAGAGGCAGGCGCAACCATCGTCCCCGTGCCGCAGCGCGGTTACGGCGCGGCGCTGATCGGTGGGATCAACGCGGCACAGGGCAAATACGTGATCATGGGCGACGCCGACGACAGCTACGACTTCACGGCGATTGCTCCATTCGTCGAGAAACTGCGCGAAGGCTGCGATCTCGTCATGGGGACGCGGATGCGCGGCAAGATCATGCCGGGGGCAATGCCGCCGCTCCACCGCTTTCTCGGCAATCCCGTCCTGACCGGGATCGGCAACATCCTCTTTCACACGCACATCAGCGATTATCACTGTGGTCTGCGCGCCTTCAATCGGGCTTCGATTCAAGCGCTGGGTCTGCGTACCTCCGGCATGGAATTCGCTACGGAGATGGTCGCCAAGAGCGCGCTCAATCATCTGCGTATGGCGGAAATCCCTATCACTTACTACCCCGATGGACGTTCGCGCCGCCCGCATCTGCGCACATGGCGCGACGGCTGGCGGCATCTCAAATTCATGCTCCTCCTCAGCCCGACATGGGTCTTCATCCAGCCGGGGCTGCTGCTGACGTTGATCGGCGTGATCGGTTTGTTCGTCACGCTGGCGACCGCCGCGCCGGTCGACGGATCGCTCAACCGCGCGCTTTCGGGACAGTTATTGTTCAGTATTGCCATTTTGATCGGCGCGCAAATCGTCATTTTTGGCGTACTTTCCCGCTTGTACGCGAGTAAAATGGGCTTACTGAAGACGACACCCTTCTGGGAACGCCTTGCCGACCGGATGAGCCTCGACACCGGCTTGATCCTCGGCACGCTGGTCGCGGCGCTCGGCATCGCGGGGATCATCGCGGCGCTCGGCAGCGATAACCTCAGCCTGCTGATCGTCGGGCTGCTGGTTTTGGTGCTCGGCACGAAGCTGGTCTTCCTGAGCTTCGTCGTCTCGCTGATTCGCATTAAGGACTACTTCGGATAACTGAAAAAAGTAAAAATTTTCCGTGTTTATCGGACTTCACCATATAATCTGGGCATAGGTACCACTTATAGCTGCATTGCGACAAACCGTGATTCTTTTGCCGCTTGACTTCCTCTCCGTGAATCAACAGGGACTTCCCCCCCTGTTTTTTCTATTTCTCTCTAGCAGTACATAGAAGGAGATTCGTTTCTATGAGTAGACGTTCTCAGCGTCTCGCACTTCTTTATGCCCTACTACTTCTCATAGTATTAGGCGTGAGTGCTACCGGGTTCGCGCAAGAAGGGGCGCAGGGCTCAGTGGCACTTACAGCGGAAGTCGCTCAGGTTGGTGGTGAAGAAATCGACCGCGCTGTGGTCGAGTACGCCGCTCGCTCGGATGACGGACGCCTGTTGGTTTTCATCGAACTGCAAGCCGAACCTGCCGCGCTGACTTTCGCGCGTTCGGGCGGCGAGCAGGGCGGCGATCTTGCCGACAGCATGAAGGTCTCGCAGCAAGCAGTCGTTCAGGGCGAGCAAGCCTCGTTCTTGACGAGTGCGGCAGCGGCGGGTATCAACGTCACTGTCCTCGAACAGACCGACACCGTGATTAACACGATCATGGCGGCAGTTTCGGAAGCCGACCTCGCGGCGCTGTCAGCCCGTGCTGACGTCAAGCGCATCTACCCGGTGACTCTGTACAACCAAGAACACGAAACCAGCGTTCCGTTCATCGGTGCGCCGGTCGCGTGGAGTGGCACGTTCGGCGCTGCGTACACGGGCGCGGGCGTGGTCGCGGCGGTCATCGACTCCGGTATCGACTACAGCCACCGCAATTTCGGCGGCGACGGCACATGGCCCACGAACCCCGCGCTCCGCACGAGTGTCGGCGGCGCTGGCGATGATACCAACTTCCCCGGTCCCAAGGTTATCGGCGGTTGGGACTATGTCGGCGATGCCTACAACGGCGGCAACCCGGAAACCTCCGGTCTACCGGCGGTCAACACGGCGACTCCTGATCCTGATCCGATTGACTGCTCGACCATCCCGGCAGACCTGAATGCGACCTTCGGCAGGACGCCGACGCAGACCGCCTCCGGTCACGGTTCGCATGTCGCGGGTACGGTGGCGGGTTATGGCGTCAACCTCGACGGCACGACCTACACGGCGGGCTACGGCAGCGTGAACTACGCGAACCTGCGCATCGGACCCGGCGTCGCGCCGGAAGCCCAACTGCTGGCGCTGCGCGTCTTCGGCTGCTACGGTTCGACCGGTTTCGCGCTGGCGGCGCTCGATGATGCGGTCGCCGGTACGCGCGGTGCAACCGCCGATGTCGTCAACATGTCGCTCGGCTCGGCGCACGGCTATAACGGCGACGATCCGTTCTACAACCCGTACATCATCGCCATCCAGAACGCGACGGCGGGCGGCACGCTCGTGGTCATGTCGGCTGGCAACAACTACGATACGCACTTCATCACCGGTTCGCCGGGTTCGACGCCCGCTGGCGTCGCAGTTGCCAGCGTCTCGGACGGCGATTATCCGCTGATCACCGTCGCCGGCACGACTGCCGACGGCAACTACTCGACCCGCTACTCGATCAGCAGCCCGCCGGTTTCGGTGGTTGGTCCTTACCCCGTCGCCATGCCGCTCAACAACGGCTGCGCCGCGAGCGACTGGGCGAACTGGCCCGCCAACACCATCGGTATGGTGCTGTTCACCGGCGGCCCGCCGACCCCGTGCGGCTCGAACAACCTGATCAACAATGCCGCCAACGGTTCGGGCACGAACAAGCCGAAGGGCTTGCTCATCATCAGCAACACGCCGGGCGATTTCCAGAACCTCGGCTGCAATGTGACGACGCCTTACATCCCGTGTACGTCGATCACCAGCGCGCTCGGTGCGCTGCTCCAAGCCAACCTCGCAACGGCGACGGTCACACTTGACCCGGCGCTGCGCGGGATCGACCCGACGATGACGGATGCGATTTCGTCGTTCTCGTCGCGTGGTGTGGGTCGCGATGGCGATTACGGCATCAAGCCTGACCTTGCTGGTCCCGGTGGCTCGATCTACAGCACCGCCGCCGGCACAGGGACGAACGGTCAAAGCCTCGGCGGTACGTCGATGGCTGCGCCGCACGTCGCCGGTGTCGCCGCGCTGCTGATGAGCAACCCGACCTACTCAGGTTGGTCATCGCTCCAGCTTAAGGCGCTGTTGATGAACACGGCGAACAACGACGTGACCATCAATATCCCCGGTCAGCCGCGCGTCGGTCCGCAGCGTGCCGGTACGGGGCGCGTCGATGTGGTCGATGCGTTCAGCAACCAAGTGATCGCCTATAACGCGCTGCGTCCTGATGTCGTCAGCGTGAACTTCGGCAGTGTCGAATACGTCCCCGGTACGGTCTCGAGCCGTGAGCTGTCGGTCACGATTGCCAACCGCAGCAGTTCGCCGGTGACCTACAACCTGTCGATTGATACGTTCAGCGATGCCAACGGCGCGGCGTTCAGCGTTTCGCCGAGCAGCGTCACCGTCCCGGCGATGGACTCGGTCGATGTCGATGTCACCCTGACGCTCGATCTGCCGCTGACCGGCGTCCAGCCCTACAACTGGTCTGACCCGTCGCTGCCGACGACGCAGCCCAAC
>JACSRG010000569.1 GCA_014879865.1 Anaerolinea sp. | reverse complement strand
CGCTGCGGGCGGCGCAGGGGTCGGGCTGGTCACGGGCGTGTTAGGGGTCGGCGGCGGTTTCTTGATCGTCCCGGCGCTGGTCATGTTGATCGGGCTGCCTATTCATCATGCCGTCGGCACATCGCTCGTAATCATCGCCATGAACAGCCTTGCCGGGTTCTTGGGACATCTCGAAAACTTCGCGGTCGATGTGAATGTGATCGCCGCGTTCATTGTATCGGGGTTGGTAGGGACGTTCGCCGGGGCGCGCCTCGGCAAGCATCTCGACGCTGCCTTACTGCGCCGCGCCTTCGCCATCTTCGTGATCGGGCTGGCGCTCGTTTTGCTCGTTGATAATCTGCCGAAAGCGCTTGGCTGACGGCGCGTGTTGAAGGTCTAAGGGGAAACCATGTATCTGGAACAGTATTTTATCGAAGGTTTGGGCTGCGCGTCGTACCTCGTCGGCTGTGAAGGCGCGGGTGTCGCCGCCGTGATCGACCCGGATCGTGACGTGCAGAAGTATCTCGACACGGCAGCCGCGCGCGGCATGACGATCACGCACATCATCGAAACGCACCTGCACGCCGATCACGTCTCCGGCAACACGGATTTAGCGGATCGCACCGGCGCGACGATCTACGTTCACGAAGCCGCCAACGCGCAGTTTGAGCACCAGACGGTCAAGGGCGGTGACGTGCTGACGTTGGGCAACGTCGAACTGCGCGTGCGCTTCACGCCGGGGCACACGCCGGAAAGCATCAGCTTGCAGGTGGTGGACAAGACGCGCGCGGATGAGCCATGGATGGTGTTGACCGGCGATACACTGTTCGTCGGCGATGCCGGACGCCCCGATCTGGTCGGGATCGAAGCGGCGCGCGGGCTGGCGGAGCAGATGCACGGCACGCTCCACGACGAATACCTGACGCTGGAAGACGGCGTGATGGTACTGCCGGGACATGGCGCAGGGTCGCTGTGCGGCAAGTCGATTGGCTCGGTTCTGAGCTCGACCATCGGTTTTGAGCGCAAGCATAACCCGGCGCTGCAAATTCATGAGCGTGACGCCTATGTGGAATTTGCCGTGAACGGGCTGCCCGAACAACCCGGCAACCACAAGCGCATCAAGCAAATCAACCGGCAGGGCGCGCGTCCGCTCGGCGAAGTCAAGCCGAAGCCGCTCGGCGTGCAGGAATCGGTTATGCACTTCCGGCAGGGCGCGGCACTGCTCGACCTGCGTCCGAAAGCCGACTACAAAGCCAAGCACATCCCCGGCGCGGTGCATCTCGAAGCGGATGATCAGTTGAGCAACCGGATCGGTTTCGTGCTGCCGCCCGACGTTCCGCTCGTGTTGATGCTGGCTGACCCCGCCGACTATCGCCGCGTGGTCTACAGCCTTGCGCGTGTCGGCTACGATCAGATCGCCGGGTATCTCGCCGACAGCTTGCTGAGTTGGGAAGCGTTGGGCTTGCCGACGACGGCGGGCGACGTGCGCGATATTGATCCGCTCGAACTCAACGAACTGTTGGAGCATGGCAATGGCAGTCGCCCCATCGTGATCGACGTGCGCGAATCGTGGGAGTTCTCGTCGGGGCATGTGCCGGGCGCGCGATTGATTCCGCTCGGTCAGTTTGCCCGCCACGTCGCCGAACTTGACCCGGCGCAGCCCGTTGCCGTGATCTGTGCGAGCGGATCGCGCAGCCAGTCGGCGGCGGCGCTGCTCGGTCAAAAGGGGTTTGAGACGGTCTACAACATTCTCGGCGGCACGATGGGGTGGATGCAGCGCGGTCTGCCGCTGGAACGCTAGACGAACACCTTCAATTTCTCGAAGTCTTTGCGCAGCAGTTCCTTCTGGCTGGCGCTGTAGAGCACGACAGCCGGATGGTACAGCGGCACGACATGAATATACCCGTAGGGCATGGCTGCACGGATCAAGCGTCCGTGCAGCTCGCCGATTTTGCCTTTGTGCTCGGCGAGACCGAGCCGCCTGAGCACATAGCTCGTCGCAAAGCGACCGAGCGGCGCGATCACGGCGGGCTGCACGATGTCGATGATGCGGTTCACGAACGGCTCGTAGAAGGCGATTTCCTCCGGCGTCGGTTCGCGCTTGCTCGGCGGGCAGTCGAGCAGCAGGTTGGTCACGAACACATCGGCGCGCTTGAGGTTGATCACCCCTAGCATTTCATCCAGCACCATGCCGGATGGTCCAATGAACGGACGTCCCTGCTTGGCTTCGTTTTTCCCCGGCGCTTCGCCGATGAACATGAGATTGGCGTCCGCGCTGCCTTCCCCGAAGACCGGAAAATAGCCGTTTTCGACGCGGCACGTGTAGAGCGGTGACGCAACCGCGTTGATCACGTCACTGCGCACCCCGCGCAGCGCGTCATCTTTGCGCCGGAGCGTCTCCGAGTTCGGGCGCGGTTTGAACGACTCGTTGGCGGGGACGGCGTCTTTGATCGCAGCGACCAGCTTGTCCACGTCATAGGCGAAGCTGTGATGTCCGAGCGCGACCGCATTGCGCCGTGCTAGACCGACCAAGTCTTCCGGTAAATCGGTGGGGGAGGGCATCGATGCACCCCCGACCAGCACGGGAACGACGAACTTGCCCATGCGCAGCGCGCTGGCGATCTCGATGCGGACGAAGTCGTTCCACTGATGCAGCCGCCGCTGCCCGGCGTCGTCGGCGATGGTGAGCCACTGCAACCCGATCAGGGCGATCAACACGTCACAGGCGGCGACGGCGTCTTCGAGCGCTTGCACGAAGTCCGCCCCGGCGGGGATATTGTCTACGTCGATGAAAACCTGCTCGCGTTCGAAGTGACGCAGCAGATGATCGTATAAGCGTCCGGCGTAACCTTCGCTGTCTTGGCGTCGATAGTTGATGAATAGTCGAAGCATGTGCTTGATGTTCTCCAAATGCCGTGACTAGTATAACTGAATACAAGCCGCGCGAATGCTATACTTACAATCGAAAACGACCTCAACAGTCACGAGGTTAGCTAGGGGTACGTGATGAACTTCGATTTGCTCTCACCGCGCGAACAGCTTTTGCAGATAATGAATCGCATCTACTACGGCGGCATGACCACACTTTCGGGTGGCAACCTGTCGATTCGAGATCAGGATGGCTCGATCTGGATCACGCCGAGCGGCGTGGACAAAGGCAAGCTGACCGGCGCAGACATGATCCACGTTGCGGCAGACGGCACAATAACCGGACTGCATCAGGCATCGTCGGAACTACCGTTTCACCGCGCGATCTACGCCCAACGCCCGGACATCGGCGCGATTGTCCACGCACACGCGCCCGCACTGGTGTCGTTCAGCATCGCGCGCAAGCTCCCCGACACGAACCTGATCCCACAGGCGGCGCGCATGTGCGGGCGAGTCGGTTATGCGCCCTATCGCCTACCGGGGAGCGAAGCGCTTGGCACGAGCATCGCCGACACGTTCGCGCAGGGCTATGATGTCGTGCTGCTCGAAAATCACGGCGTGGCGACGGGGGGGCGCACGCTGCTCGAAGCGTTTCAGCGTCTAGAAACACTCGACTTCAGCGCGCGGACGCAGATGTATGCACAGGGATTAGGGCACATCCATACGTTGACCGACGAGCAGATCAGCCAGATCGATCACCAGCGGCATTTGCTGCCCGTCGCGGAACAGGTTACGCACAGCAGCCGTGAACGCGAACTGCGCGGACAGGTCGCAGATATTGTGCAGCGCGCCTGTGCGCGCCAGTTGATGATCAGCACGGAAGGGGTGGTCTCGGCACGGGTGGACGCCGACTCGTTCTTGATTACGCCGACCGACTATGATCGTCCGAGCATTCGGCACGACGATCTCGTGCTGATTCAGGCGGGTCAGCGCGAATCGGACAAAATCCCAAGCCGCTCGGTGCTGCTGCACGACGCGATCTACCGCCAGCATCCCGAAATCCAGTGCATCATCACGGCGCAGTCACCCTATGCGACAGCATACGCCATCGCCGAACAGAGTTTCCGCACCCGGACGATCCCGGAAAGCTACATCATGCTGCTGGATGTGCCAAAAGTGCCGTTCGGCGCGCAGTACGATCAGCCGGAAACGATTGCCGCCTTGATTTCGCCGCAGTGCCCCGTGATCCTGCTGCAAAACGACTGCGTACTGACCACCGGAAACAGCGTACTGCAAGCCTTCGACCGCCTCGAAGTCGCCGAATTCACCGCCCGCTCGTTGATCGAAACGGCGTCCATCGGGCAGGTTGTGCCGATTGGCGAATCGGAAATCCGCGACCTCAAAATCCGCTTTTTGCAGGGCATTGTGGAAGCGGACGAGCTGTCTGTAGAGGACTAGCTCGCCGCCAGTCTTACCCATGACAAATGTCATGGTGAAATCTGTCACAAGTCACTACGTCTCCGTCTAGCGCACGACCTACACTTGGTGTGTATTCGGATGTGCGAATAGACGGAGACTGTGCATGGCAATACCTTCGCTTGATGAACTCACCCTGCTTCACAACATTGTGTGCCATGCGGTGGCAGACCCGAAGCGTATTCAGATCATGTATGCGCTGCATGAGCAACCCCGCAACGTCACCGCGCTCTCCGAAGCCCTCTCCAGCCCTCAACCCACCATATCGCGCCACCTCACTATCCTCCGGGAACGCTCCTTAGTCGTCGCGGAACGCAGCGGCACGAGCGTCACCTATCGTCTGGCAGACCCACGCATCATTGACGTACTCGACACCATGCGCCAGATGCTGCGTGAATCATTTGCGCGTAGAACCAGTGCCATCGAGTGACACACTATGAAGAACTTCAGGTACATCTGGGTCGTAGGGATCGTCGCAACCGCGATGATTGTCGGAATTCCGGTTTTATTATTTGCGTCCAATGGCGGTGAAGTCGTCGCCTCGCCGTGGGATCACATGCCGGTGCGTGCGACGCACACCGATCATACCGAGCTGCTGCCCGGTCCGTATGCGACGGGGTCGGATGTCACCCGCGCCTGCCTGAGCTGCCATGAAGAGTCCGGCGAGCAAATGCTGCACTCGTCGCACTGGACATGGCTGAGCGAACCGCAAGCAGTTGGCGACGATTACTTATCCATTGGCAAAGCCAACTTACTCAACAATTTCTGTATCGGAGTTCAATCCAACTGGACGGGCTGCACGCGCTGTCACAACGGCTACGGGTGGACAGACGCGAACTTTGACTTCACTAACCAAGAAAACATCGACTGCCTGTCGTGCCATGATCAATCGGGCACGTATGTGAAGGGCGGAGGCGGTCTGCCCGTCGAAACCGTCGATCTAGCAGTGGCGGCGCAGAGCGTTGGCACGCCGAGCCGTGAAACCTGCGGTTTCTGCCACTTCGACGGCGGCGGTGGCAACGGAGTCAAGCACGGTGACCTCGACGAGAGTTTGTATTACCCTGCCGAACAGGTCGATGTCCATATGGGCGGCAACGATTTCTTGTGCGTGGACTGCCACCGCACCACTGACCATGAGATCGCCGGACGCGCCATCAGCGTGAACTTCGATACGACCGAAAATCAGGTGCAGTGTACCGACTGCCACGACTCAGCTCTGCACGACGACGACCGCATCGCCGATCACCTTGATACGCTGGCGTGTCAGACGTGCCACGTTCCGGCGGTGGCGCTGCGTGATCCCACCAAAATCTCGTGGGACTGGTCTACGGCAGGGCTGGATTTGCCTGAAAACATTCACGAATACCTGCGAATCAAAGGGACGTTCGTCTACACCTACAACCTGATCCCGACCTATGGTTGGTTCAACGGCTCGGTGGATCGCTACCTGTTGGGCGATGAGATTGACCCGACGACGGCGACAATCATCAACCAGCCGCTCGGCGATATCAGCGACCCGAACGCGCTCATTTACCCGTTCAAAGTCCACACCGGCTTCCAAGTCTACGACGCGGAATACAATTACTTTTTGCAGCCGCAGACGACGGGCGAGACGGGGTACTGGACGACCTTCGATTGGAACTCGGCGCTCGAAAATGGCTCCGCCGCGACGGGACTGCCGTACAGCGGCTCCTACGACTTTGCGCCGACGGAAATGTACTGGACACTCTCGCATATGGTCGCCCCGGCATCGAACGCGCTGCAATGCGCGGACTGCCACGAGGATACCGGACGCTTTGATTGGGAAGCTCTCGGCTACGTGGGCGACCCGATGGAATGGGGCGGGAGGTAAGTCATGTCAAAGCGTACCTTGATCGCCGCCTGTGTGATTTTTGGCGTACTGGCGATTACTTTTGGCGCAGCGGGGCTGCTGGCGCAGGAAACCGCACCGGCGGCTGCACCCGAACCGGCTGAACCGTCATTCCATCCGCTGTTCCCGCTGTTGGACGCGAACGGCGTGTCCGTGCTTACGTCGGGCGAACCTGCCTCGACGCTCAAGACGTGCGGCGAGTGTCATGATACGACGTTCATCGCCGGACACAGTCCCCATGCCGAATACAGCCGCCTGACGTTCAGCGACCTCATCCCGATTGCTGACCCGGCGAACATGCCGACCGTCGCCAGAGAAATGAACTGCTTCCTGTGCCACACTACCAACCCGGATAACGCCGCGCGCATTGCGCAGCTTGAAGCCGGTGACTCTTTGTGGGCGAACAGCGCCACGCTGCTCAACAGCGGGGTGATCACGCGCGGCGAGGACGGCTCGTGGACGTGGAACGCAGATGCGTTCGACGCCGAGGGTAACGTGTTAGCATCCGTGCTGAGTCCGCACGAACCGCAGCCCGAAAACTGCGGCGCGTGTCATGGCTTGGTGCAGACCGATCCACTCGTTCCGGTGGGACTCACGTCGCTGGATGCGTCGCTGCGCAACACCTACACGATGGGGCAGGTGTTTTCGCCGGATCGCATCTCTGAATCTGCCCTGAACTTGGCAGATAAGGACGATCTTTACCGGTCGTGGGATGTCCACGCGGAGCGGTTGGTCGCCTGCGCGGATTGTCACCATTCGCTGAACAACCCCAATTACGACGAGCCTTCGGAACTCGAACATCTGTCGTATGATCCCCGCCGGCTGGACTTCGCCGATTATCTCCAGCGTCCCCTGCATCAGTGGGCGGGCGAAGGCGACTCGGAGCAGACGTGTACCTCCTGCCACACCGCGACGGCGTCGCACAGCGTGTGGCTGCCCTACGTGGATCGTCACCTGTCGGTCGTCGCGTGCGAAACCTGCCACGTCCCGGCGATCTACGCGCCTGCGCTGCAAACCATCGATTGGACGGTCGTCGGCTTGGATGGTGAACCGCGCCGGGAGTATCGCGGCGTCGATGGGGCGCTGGACGAAACCGCGCTCATTAACAGCTTCACGCCCGTGATCCTCTCCGATGCAGAGGGCGCACTGACGCCCTACAACTTGGTGACGAAGTATTACTGGGTCTACGGCGAGTCGAATGTGCCGATTACCGCCAGTGAAGTCAGCGCGGCATGGCTGGAAAACGGAACCTACGCTCCCGACATCCTGACTGCCTTCGACGCAGACGCCAGCGGCGCGCTCGACGCATACGAACTCATGCTTGACACCGCCGCCAAGATCGATTTGATCGCGGCACGGTTGGCAGCGCGCGGCTTCGAGAACGCCCGCATCGTCGGCGATGTCATCCCGTATGCGCTGCATCACAACGTCGCCTATGGCGAATGGGCTACCCGCGACTGCCAGACCTGCCATGCAAACGACTCGCGCATCGCTGTGCCGATGGTGCTGTCCAACCGGACGCCGAACGGTGTAACGCCCACGTTCATTGGCGGTTCGTCCCCGACCGGGACAATTAGCCTGAGCGACGGCGTGACGTCATTCGCACCGGATGCAGCCGACCGGTACATCCTCGGACACGACAGTGTCGCCTTGATCGACACGCTCGGCGCGCTCATGTTCGTCGGCGTGCTGTTCGCGCTGGCGGTTCACGGCGGGGTGCGCTACCTGTCCGCGCGGCGGCGTGTGCCGACTCAGCCCGAACTGCGCAAGGTCTACATGTACTCGGTTTACGAGCGCCAATGGCACTGGCTGCAAACGGTCGTCATCCTCGGAATGCTGTTCACCGGGCTGATCATCCATAAGCCAGAAATCTTCGGCGCGTTCAGCTTCGCCTATGTCGTGCAGGTGCACAACGTCTTCGCGGCGATCCTCGTGATCAATGCGGCGTTGGCGGCATTCTACCACTTCACGACGGGCGAGATTCGCCAATTCCTGCCGCGCCCGTATGGCTTCTTCGACCAAGCCTTCATGCAGGCGAAATTCTACCTGCGCGGCATCTTCAAAGGCGAAGAACACCCGTTTGAGAAGTCGCGCGACCGGAAGATGAATCCGCTCCAGCAGTTGACGTATCTGGCGATTCTGAACGTGCTGCTGCCGCTGCAAATTATCACCGGCATTCTGATGTGGGGCGCGCAGCAGTGGCAGGATGTCGCGGTGCGTCTGGGCGGGCTGCCGTTCCTCGCGCCGTTCCACACGCTGATCGCGTGGCTGTTCGCATCGTTCATCGTCGCCCATGTCTACCTCACCACGACCGGGCATAAACCCCTCGCCGGGATCGAGTCGATGATCACCGGGTGGGACAAAATCGAAACGCATCAAGCGCATAGCGAACCGAAAGAGGCTTTATCATGACTGCGACCACCGCAAAACGCCTAGTCGCCGCGCCCAAGACAGCCGTCCGCACGGCGCGACCATATCTGCACCCCTACATGGGCGGGATCGTCTTGGGGATCGTGCTCTTCCTCGCCTTCTTCCTGACCGGCAACGGCTTGGGCGCGTCCGGCGGCATGAACCGCATGGTCGTCTTCCTCCAAGACGCGGTTGTCCCGGCGCATATCGACCGCGTGGCGTACCTGCTCGAAATGGCGGGCGGCGACAAGAATCCGCTCGATAACTGGGTCGTGTTCGCGGTTGTCGGGACGGTGCTCGGCGGCTTTGTTTCGGGTTGGCTCAACGGGCGCTTCAAGATCGAAACCGGGCACGGTCCGCGCATCACGCCGCGCACCCGCTGGATTCTCGCGTTCGCGGGCGGCGCGCTGATGGGCTACGGCGCGCGTTTTGCGCGCGGATGCACGTCGGGGCAGGCGCTGTCGGGCGGCGCGGTGATGTCGGTGGGCAGTTGGGCATTCATGTTCGCGGTCTTCGCTGGCGGCTATCTGCTGGCGTATTTCGTCCGCAAGCTGTGGACGTAGGGGGTAACTCATGACACCGTTTCCGCTTCCCCTGACTGATATCTTCGGGCCTGTCGGCGTGTACTTCGTCTACATCGCCATCGGCTTCGCCTTCGGCATGGTGCTGGAAATGTCCGGCTTTGCCAATTCGACCAAACTTGCGGCGCAGTTCTACCTCAAAGATCACACCGTGCTCAAGGTAATGTTCGGCGCGATTGTGGTCGCCATGATCTTGATTTTCGCGGCGACCGGATTTGGGCTGCTGGATTACAACAAAGTGTGGGTGAACCCCACCTATCTCGTGCCGGGGATCGTCGGCGGGTTGGTGATGGGCTTCGGTTTCATCATCGGCGGGTTCTGCCCCGGCACATCACTGGTTGCAGCGGCGACCGGCAAGATCGACGGTGTGTTGTTCGTCCTCGGCGCGTTCTTCGGCATGTTCCTGTTCGGCGAAACGGTCGGGTTGTATGATACGTTCTGGCATTCGACCGACATGGGACGCTTCACGCTGCCGGAATTCTTGAACTTGGATACGGGTGTGGTTGTCGTGCTGATCGCGGTCATGGCGCTGGTCGTATTCTTCGGCGTGGAACAGCTTGAGCGCATCCTCAACAAGGGCGCGGCAGGCTCACCAACTCGCCCGAAGTGGCGGATCGGCGCGGC
>JACSRG010000160.1 GCA_014879865.1 Anaerolinea sp. | reverse complement strand
TGTTTGAAATAAGCGCTGCCGGATGAGGTCGGACAGCGGAGAGGCGGTAGCAATATCATCCTCGGTCATCACGATGACATCATCGAAGTAGAGGAACAGCGTGTCGATGCGGAGGCTGTCTGCGTTGCTGTTCTGGCGATGGGCGAAGCTGCCGTTGACTTCGAGCGCGATGAAGTGCTGCCCGGTCTGGATCGCAAAATCGACGTAGTACGGGTTATGTCCTGTCCGCTCAACGGCATACTCGCGTTCCCAGGCGATACCGCAAATCTGGCACAGCGCAGTTTCCACCTGTGCTTCCAGCGTACTGGGCTGCTGTTTGCGCTTACGAGCGGCGGCACGAATGGCGAAGTCGCGCCCTTTCTTCGCTGCGGTTGCCTGAAAGCCGAGCGCCGCAATCTTTTGACAGTGGCAGCGCTGACAGTGTTTGGTTTTGGCGGCATCCGACGGTTGGAGATAACGAATCTGTCCACAGGCTGGACAAACATGTTGTACGCGCTTGCGCTGGCGCATGAGGTCGTCCTTTCAGGAATCGAAAACAGCCGCCCACCTCATACGAGGCAGACGGCTGTCATCAGGGCGATCAAACAGTTTTCAGGAGTTTGCGGGGAGGGCGATGATGCTTTGTTCCAGTCCACCCGTCAGCAGCCGCGTCCAGGCATCCACGTCAAGATCAACCGCCAGCACATCTAATCCACCTGCACAGTGCGTCTTCCGTACCAGCATGGCGGTTTGTCCGCCGTAGTACAGGTAATCCGCCCAGTCATCGAACACCGGCACTTTGACCAGCTCGGTGACATGCTGCTTGAGCTGCATAGTCGCCTGTTCATCTGACACGCGCAGGATGAAGTTGGTCGATTTACCGCCGTAGTTGGGCTGCATCACCTGCTCATGCAGCAGGATCAGGCTGGTGAACTTCGCTTCGGGGATGTTCTGGAGAAATGCCGTGTACATTCCCGTGTTCCCTTCCCCGGCGGTCAGTTCGACAGCTGGAGCATCCCACGAAACGCAGTTCACAATCTCGCCTTTGGCAAGCCGGGCGCGGATCGCCTCAACTGCCATGCGCGGGCCGCCGAGATTAATGTAGATGGCAATGCCGTCATGAACTGCGTAGCCATAGCACCACACATTCCCGCTGATGCTGCCCGTCAGTTCACCGACAGGCTGATGTGGTATCGGGATCAGCAACTTCTTGCCGTTGGATGATTGAACGGGCGCTGTGCGCGTCATTGGTGCGGCTTTGACCTGCTGAATCGCGGTTTGCACCGCGTCGGGTTCAGCTCCGTCAGATGGCTGTGACTGCGGTTTCAGCACGCGGATGCTGGCTGCGACATTGGTGCGTTCACTTGTATCAGCAGGCGGCGGTTCAGTGTTGTTGGAATAAGTCGCTTCTGCCACTGTCGGAAGCGCTTCGGGGTGCTGACCCATTTCGATCAGAGATCGCTTGATGTCCGCATCGGTGGGTGGCAGTTCCACGCCCGGCGGCACGACCGCGCCGCGCGTTATGCAGATGCCGGGAATGGGTTCGAGATCGGTCAGTTCCCGCTCGAAATACCAACCTTCACCGATGC
>JACSRG010000692.1 GCA_014879865.1 Anaerolinea sp. | reverse complement strand
GTTAAATACCTACCCCTGTCAGGGGGATGGGGGTGGGGCTAAAATTGGAAGCTTAAGTTGGTACGCATGGGACGTCCCTACTGGATTCGGGCGGTAGTGTCAGTTATTCCATTCGTTCCAGCGCCGGTTACCGCTGCCTTTTTGCTGGCGCGGATCGTTCCCGCCGCTCCCGCGATCCAGCGGATGGCTCTTGCTGCTCAACAGCGCGCGCTTGGCTTTCTGCACGTCACTCTCGTGCTTGAGCAGCACTGTCAGCGTGGTTTCGAGCGTCTGCTTGTCGAGGTTGTCCGCGTTGAGCATGACGAGCGCGCGCGCCCAGTCAATCGTCTCGGAAACGCTCGGATTCTTTTTCAAATCCATCGAACGCAAGCCCTGCACCACTTCGACGCACTGCTGCGCGAGGCGCTGCTTCATCTGCGGCACGCGCATTTGCACGATGCCCATTTCCGTCTCTTGATCGGGGTAGTCGATGAACAGGTACAAGCAGCGGCGCTTCAACGCTTCGCTGAGTTCACGCGTGTTGTTGCTCGTCAGCAGCACGACCGGCTGGTGCTTCGCCTGAATCGTGCCCAGTTCCGGCACGGAGACCTGAAAATCGCTGAGGATTTCGAGCAGGAAGGCTTCAAATTCCGCATCGGCGCGGTCGATTTCATCGATCAGCAGCACGACCGGCTCATCGGAGGTCAGCGCCCGGAGCAGGGGACGCGCCAGCAAGAAACGTTCGGAGAAGAACACGTCTTCTTCCGTCGCGAGCCGATCCGCCGCCGCCGACAGCGTCTCCGCGTCTGAGAGCAGTTGGCTCAACTTGTCGCGCAAAAGCTGCGTGTACAGCATTTGCTTGGCATATTCCCACTCATACAACGCTTTACTCTCGTCCAAGCCCTCATAACATTGCAAGCGGATCAACGGGCGTCCGCTGATTTTCGCCCACGCTTTCGCCAGCTCCGTTTTACCAACACCCGCCGGACCTTCGGCAAGCACGGGTTTGCCCAAACGTTCAGCGAGGAACATCACCGTAGCGATCTCATCTGTCGCAATGTACTGCTGACTGCGCAGAGCGTCCTTGACCCCGCCTATCTCATTCGCCATGTTTTTTGTGTCCTACTAAGCTGACTGACCGGAGAAATAACAGCACACGTTACCGCCTGATTTCATTGTAAGCCAAAGCGCGGCGGATGCACAAGCACCTCACCGCGCTTTAATGGATTACCTATACGAATGGCTAGGGGTGGTCGTCTACACGCCCATGATAACCCGCAAGCGTGATACGAGTTCGCTTGGGTCGATGGGCTTGGGGATATAGCCGTTGAAGCCGTGTTTCATCACCTCGTCTTCGAGCCGCGCCGAGTGGTAAGCGGTCATCGCCACGACGGGGATTGCCGCCGTGCGCGCGTCGGCGCGCAGCGCCCGCAGGACATCCCAACCATCCGCGCCGGGCATCGCCAGATCGGTGATGATCAGATCGGGCACAAGGTTCTGGCTGGCTTCGACACAGGCTTCCGCGCTGTCAACGGCGTGCACATCAATGGAATAGTATTCCAGCGTGGTGATGATGATCTGGATGTCGTCGTAGTTGTCATCGACGACGACCACTTTCATAGGGGCATTAGACATGACTGATACTTTCCTGTTTGCGCGTGATGGCGGCTTCGAGGCGGGCAGGCAGCAGTTCAATATCATACGGTTTGGAAATGTAGTCGTCAAATCCTGCGGCGAACACGCGCTGCCGGTCACCGGACATCGCATGAGCGGTCACGGCGATGATCGGAACGCGGCGCAAATCGGTGCGCGCTTGCAGGCGCTTGAGCGTTTCCCAACCATTCAGGACGGGCATCCGTAAGTCGAGCAGAATGACTGTCGGACGAATCGTGTCGAGGAGGGCGATACCCTCCTCGCCGTTGTAGGCGGTGTGGACTTCCGCCCCGAAGAATTCCAGCGTCGTCTGGGCGACCAGCAGGTTATCCTGCTGGTCATCCACGACGAGCACAACCCAACCGTCGCAGCGGACTGCCTCACTCATGGGCGATTTCCTTCACGGGGGTCGGCGCAGGTACGGACTCTGTGGGCGTATTCAGCGGCAGGGTGACGATGAAATCGCTGCCCTTGCCCGGTTCGCTGCGCAGATTGACGCTCCCGCCCATCATAATGACGAGCCGCCGGGTGATTGCCAAGCCCAAGCCTGTGCCGCTCTGCTGCTGCGTGCTGTCGTTCACCACCTGCCGGAATTCGTCGAACACCACGTCGTGGAGGTGCGCCGGGATGCCGATGCCGGTATCGCTGACGGTCACGCGCCACAGCTCCGAACTGCTGGTTTCCACGCGCACGCTGACCTTGCCCGCTTTGGTGTACTTGATGGCGTTCGAGATGAGGTTGACGATGATCTGCTTGATGCGCGCACGGTCGCCGACGAGCATGTCCGGCAGTTGGCGATCCGTCTCGACGGTGAAGGCAAGCCCTTTTTGCTCCGCCAGCACGCGATTCTGCTCGTCGATCTCGCGCAGCAGGTCGCGCAGGTTGTACGGGTTGCTCACGAGTTCCATGCGTCCGGCTTCGATCTTGGACACGTCGAGCAAATCGTTGATCAAGCGCAGCAGGTCTTTGGCGTTGAGCAGCGTGCGCTGCTGGAAAGCCTTCGCTTTCTCCGGCAGTTCACCCACCATGCCGGAAATTTGAATCTGCGAGTAGCCGATGATGGCGTTGAGCGGCGTCCGCAGTTCGTGCGACATATTCGCCAGAAATTGACTTTTCAACTGATTGGCGAGGTCGGCTTCGCGCTTGGCTTCTTCCAGCGCTTTGTTCGCTTTCGTGAGTTCGGCGGTTTTGGCGGTCAGCGCGTTATGCTGCTGCACGATGACCTGATGATTGCGCTCGCGCAGCCACATGAAGATGCCCGCCGCGATGAACGCGAACGTCAGCGCCCCGGCGGTCAGCGCATAGCTGAAGCGGTTGTCGGGGATAAAGTTGTCGGTGCGGTACGAAATAATGTACGCGACGTGATCGCCGAGGAGGTTCTTCACCGACAGGAAACTGACGACGTATTCCTGCCCGCCGGCACTGGCGCTCAAGGCGAACGACTCGCCGTTCATCTGTGCAGCGATGTCGTCGGGCAGCGCGGCGTTGATCGCTTCGATCTCTGTCCACGAGAGATCAGGATCATCGTAGCTGTTGACTACTTCGCGATCATAGGCGTAGCGATCCGAAATATCGCTGACGATGTAGTTGTCCTGCTCGGATTCGAACACGGTCGCGCCGACGAGTTCGGAGTCGATGACGAAGTTCACGCCGCCGGGGAGCAGTTCGTTCATATCCTGCTGGATCGCGTTGAACGACACGCTGACTTCCACGCTGCCGATATGCTGCTCCTCGTAGAACAGCGGGAAGACGTAGCGAAAGCCGTTGAAGATGCGCCCTTCCTCGAAGCCGGTGATCGGCTCAAGCGTTTCGTTCACCGTGCGGACAGAGTAGCGCACGTCGGTCAGATCGTCGCCGAACTGCTCCGGTCGGTGGAAGCGGAGAAAGCTGTAGTTGTTAGGCAGGTGAAAGTGAAGCTGGCGCAGACTGAGCGCTTGCAGACGGTTGTAGTCGGCTTCGAGCAGCGCGAACAGGTCGGCGCGGATGCGGGCTTGCTCTTCCTCGTCGGCGGTATAAGCCCCGCTGAACAATTCGAGCACTTCCGGTTGATTGACGATCTCATCAAAAATAAGATTGGCGGCAAGATGATAACTGCTCACCGTCTCGGTGAAGGCGATGTTCAAATCGCCCACCCGGTCGGAGAAGTACTGCGCCTTGATCCGCGTGTGGTTGGTGTACAGAAGGAAATACAACACGCCCCACAGCGCGATCAAGCCTACACTAGCCCAGACAAACCTTGATTTCATCGGCGGCTCCTCGCGGTGACGACTTGTATGAGCGCTTATCTTATCCGTCCGCCTTGTGGTTTGCGAGGGTGACGCACCGGATTCAGTCGCTTTTCATAAATCCTATCATCAGACGAATTGCGGGAAGCGGATGACCTCCGCTTGCCCCTCCTTGATGACGAGCAGTTCGCCCGGTTGGATGTAGTCCATCTCGTTGATGCGCGACTCGTCGCCTTTGGTCAGGTAGTGTTTGAGCGCGGCGATGATCGCGCCGTGCGTACATATCCAGACATGCTCGTGCGGCGACGCGCCGATTTCGGTCACGAAGTCGCGCACGCGGGCGCGCACGCTGTCATAGGACTCTTTGATCTGCTCGTTGAGCCGCCCATCGGTGACGAACGTCCGCCCGGTGATCTCGGTGACGATCCCGGCGGTCTGCTGGCAGCGGATCAATTCGGAACACGCGCCGAAATCATACGGCTTGTCGCGCAGATGCGCTGCCAGCGTTCGGACGGGGGGAATGCCCTCCGGCAGCACCTCGGCGGTAAGGATTTGATCGCCATAGCCCGTTTTGCTGCGTGTCGCTAACCCGTGCCTAAAGATGAACCACTGCTGGCTGCTGCGAATCATTAGGGAGTGACTCCTCGTATAAGCGGATGATCTGGGCAGCAATCGACTGCCAATGTAAGTCCTTAACCTTTTGCAGCACATTCTGCCCCACCTGTTCCCGTTTCTGGTGATCGCTCAACAGCAGTTCCATCTGTGACGCGAGCAGCAGGGGATTGTTCACCGACGTGATCAGCAGTTCGTGCTTCTCGTCGATCAAGCTGGAAATCCCCGCTACATTGGTGGTGATGACAGGCGTGCCGCACGCCATCGCTTCGGCGGCTGCCATGCCGAACGACTCGTAGTGTGACGGCATGACGACGACATCGGCGGCGCTGTAGTAGTAGGGCAGCACCTCTTGAAGCTGCTGACCCGCGAAATGCACGACGGGCGTCAGTTTGAGCAAATGACGCAGGGTTTCGAGCTTTTGCAGTTCCTTCGACCACTGCGACGGCGGCTGCGACACATCCCCGCCGATGATCCACAGGCAGACGCGTAGATCGGGCTTCTTTTCCAGCATGATCTTCATGGCGTAGAGCAGCATGTCGATCCCCTTTAGGGGTTCGATGCGCCCTACGAACAGGATGATCTGGTCGCACGGGTCGATGCCGAGCTTGGACTTCGCCTCCGCCTGATCGACCGGCTTGAAGTGGTCGAGATCGACGCCGGGAGGAATGACGACGACCTTGTCCTCGCCCGCCGCGTACAGGTATTGCAGATAACGCATGTCGCTCTCGCTCGGCGCGATGATCTTGTCTACGCGCTGCACGAGGTCGTATTCCGCCTCGATGCGGTCGCCTTCCTCGCGTTCGAGTTCGTCGCGGGCGACGAGGTTTTTCATCAGCGCGAGAGTGTGGAAGGTCATGACGATGGGCATGGGCAGGTCGCGGACGAGTTCCAAGCCCGCCAGTCCCGATAAATAGTAATGGCAATGCATCACATCGTAGCGCATCCCCTGCTCGGCGATGAACTTGCGCGTGTTCGCCACGAATTCGGGCACATATTGAAGAAGCTGCTTCTTCGGAACGGGGCTTTCCGGTCCCGCCGGGACGTGAATCACCCGGAAAAGCGGGTCAACCTGCACGACATGCGGCTGAAGATCATCCTGACTGCGCGTGAACACATCGACGGCGATGCCCTGCCGCGACAGCTCGCGCGAGAGTTCGAGGACGTAGACATTCATGCCGCCGGTTTCTTTGCCTTCTTGCGAAGCGAGCGGGCAGGTATGAAACGAGATCATGGCAACAGCACGGACTGACAAAGATGATTTCTCCCCATGTGGTCGCGACTATTGTACAATGCGGCACGGCAGGAGCATAGCTACCTGATAGGCTAGGGAAAAGGAAGACGGCATGAGAATTGCATTAGCGGCGGATCACGCGGGGTATCCGCTGAAACAGCATTTGGTGGACTATCTCAAGGGGCAGGGGCACGAGGTGATCGACCTCGGCGTGAACACCGACGCGGTCAAGTCGGATTACCCGGACGCAGCGCAAGCCATCGGCGCGGCGATCCATGACGGGCGCGCCGAGCGGGGGATTTTAGTGTGCGGGAGCGGCGTCGGCGCGTGTATCGCCGCGAATAAGATTCGCGGGGTGTATGCCTCGATCACGCATGATGTTTACAGCGCGCATCAGGGCGTCGAACACGACAAGATGAACGTGATGTGCCTCGGCGCGCTGGTGGTCGGCAAGTCGGTGGCGCAAGAATTGGCGAATGCGTTCATCGGCGCGCAGTTCGACGGCGTGGAGAGTCACCAGCGGCGCTTCGACAAGGTGCAGGTGTTGGAGGCAGGACTGAGGACTGAGGACTGAACAAAAAGTAGGGACGAGGGTATGCCTCGTCCCGGTTTCGTGCAAACGAATTCGCTGATCACTGCGCCAACAGCCACGCGCGGGCTCGCTCTAAATCCGAGAAGACTGCCACGTGGACACCGAGATTGAAGAACAATTCGACGATGCCAAACATGCTGGCACGTCCCGCTACGTCTTCCGGGACAACCAACGCCCAGTATTGCCATCCCCCGGCGGCTGCACGGGGACCCCAGTCGTTCAATGCGAAGTTAATATCTTCCGGTTGAAAAGCCGCGTTGAGGCGGTCATCCGACAGCCACTTGGTACCCTGTTGTTCAATCAGGTAGTCAAGCGCCCTATTCATTACATCACGGAAAGGTTTGCCCGTTTGAGCACAGTGGAAGGTGTGGTAGATATAGCCCGCGACCGGGTCGTAGCGCACAGTCGCCGATTCGGTGTCGAGGACGATGGAGTAAGTCGATGTCGGGATCATGAAGCAATCCTTAAGAACAATCGGCGATAGATGCTTGTGTTAATTCTATTTTACGCAAACTTGACGAATGAAGCATTGAGATTTAAAGCATGTCATTCGTCCACCGTCAGATGTGACGAAAATGCGGCATAAATGCCTGTGTCCTCGTACAATAAAGGACAATCTGACGTTTCGAGGAGCAGTGTCCGATGGCAAATCCGCCTGTCGAAGTACAACAGTACGGTCAAAGTATCTGGTATGACAACATTCGCCGCAGTTTGATCGAGAGCGGCGAGCTGCGCCGCATGATCGAGGAAGATGGCGTCCTCGGCGTGACATCCAACCCGACGATCTTTCAAAAGGCGATTGGCGGTTCGGCGGACTATGATGACGCGCTGACGACTCTGCTCGACCTCGATCCCTACACGATTTTCGAGACGCTGGCGGTCGAAGACATCCAGCACGCGCTCGACCTATTCCGTCCGGTCTACGACTCGACGGGCGGGCGCGATGGCTACGTCAGCCTCGAAGTCTCCCCGCTGATCGCCAACGACACGCAGTCCACGCTGGATGAGGCGAAGCGGCTGTTCGCGAAAGTCAACCGCCCGAACCTGATGATCAAAATCCCGGCGACGGACGCGGGCATCCCGGCGATTGAGGAAGCGATTGCCGCCGGAGTCAACATCAACGTCACGTTGATCTTCAGCGTCGAGAACTACCTCGCCGTGACCGAAGCGCATATTCGCGGGTTGGAACGGCGCTTGGCAGCAGGCGAAGATGTGAGCCGTGTGGCGTCGGTGGCGAGTTTCTTCCTCAGCCGCATCGACACGATGGTGGATCGCATGTTGGATAACAACGTGCGCGCGGCACAAACGCGCGGCGATGTCGGGCGCGTGGGCATGAACAACCGCTTGAAGGGCAAGGCGGCGATTGCCAACGCCAAGATCGCCTACAAGAAGTTCATGCACCTGTACTACGGCGAACGCTTCGCCAAGCTGCGTGAGGCGGGCGCGCAGGTGCAGCGCTTACTCTGGGCATCCACCGGGACGAAGAACCCCAGCTACCCCGATACGATGTACGTCGATCTGCTGATCGGCAAGGATACGGTCAACACCGTGCCACCGGAGACGCTCAAGGCGTTCAAAGATCACGGCACGGCGGCGGATACGCTCGGTCAAGGGTTGGACGAAGCCGAACAGACGATGGATATGCTGGCGGAAGTCGGCGTGGATATGGTCAACATCACGCGGCAGTTACAGGTGGACGGCGTCGAATCGTTCGCCGAGTCGTTCCGCAGCCTGCTCGATCAAGTGGATGCCAAGCGCAACGTCTTGCGCACGGGCGTCATGAAACGGCAGGAGGTGACGCTCGGCGTGCATACCGAGCGCGTGCAGCAGGTGCTTTCCATGCTGGCGAAAGAGCAGATCAACGAACGGCTGTGGGCGCATGACGGCGCGATCTGGAAGGATCACCCGGAGGTCGTCGCCAAGATCAACAACCGTCTTGGCTGGCTGGAAACGCTCCGCACGATTGATCTCAACCGCCTCAAGCAGCTACAAGCGTCAGTCAAAGATGGCGTGTTCTCGCATGTGGTGCTGCTCGGCATGGGCGGCAGCAGTCTCGCGCCGGAAGTCTTGAGCAAGACCTTTGGGGCGGTGGCAGGGTATCCTGAACTGCTGATGCTCGACAGCACCGATCCCGCGTACATCCGCTGGATCGAGCAAACGGTCGATCTGCCCAAGACGCTGTTCATCGTCGCCAGCAAGTCGGGCAGCACGATTGAAACCGACTCGTTCTTCAAATACTTCTTCGCCAAGACGGGGAATAATGCGGATCAATTCATCGCCATCACCGACCCCGGCAGCCAGCTCGCCGGACAAGCAGAGCAGCTAGGTTTCCGCGATCTGTTCCTCAACCCGGCGGACATCGGCGGGCGCTACAGCGCCTTGAGCTATTTCGGCTTAGTCCCGGCGGCGCTGATGGGGATCGATCTGGATCGCCTGTGGGCGAGCGCCGAAATGATGATGATGGCGTGCGCGGCGAACGTTACGGCGGGCGATCACCCCGGCATGTGGCTCGGCGCGATCCTCGGCGTGATGGCGGAAGCGGGCAAGACGAAAGTATCGATCCACAGTTCGCCGTCGATCAGCACACTCGGCGACTGGATCGAGCAGTTGGTCGCCGAATCGACGGGTAAAGAGGGCAAAGGCTTGATCCCGGTCGTCGGCGCGACGGTCGGCAAGCCGCACGATTACTCGACGGATCGCCTGTTCGTGTTCGTGCGCGTCGCGGGCGACGACAACGAGGCAATTGACAGCGGCTGCAAGAGCTTGCAGCAGGCGGGGCATCCGTGCGTCGTGCTCGGCTTGGACGATGCGTATCAGGTGGCGGGCGAGTTCTTCCGCTGGGAATACGCGACGGCGATTGCCGGTAAGCTCATCGGCATCAACCCGTTTGACGAGCCGAATGTCACCGAGAGCAAGAACAACACCGCGCGTTTGCTCGACGTGGTCAAGGAAAATGGGGCGCTGCCTTCCGGCACGCCGATGGTCGTGGAAGACGGAGTCGCCCTGTACGCCGACGACAAAATGGCGCGCATGATCGGCGAACTATGCTACCAGCACCAGTACGAGCACAACACGCTGGCGGGGATGCTGGCGGCACAGATCAACTCGTCGCAGGCGGGGGATTACTTCGCCGTGCTGGCGTACCTGCCCGCGTTCCCCGAAGTCGAAGAAGAATTGGAGAATATCCGGCGGCGGCTGCGCCACACGACGCGCCGCGCGATCACCATCGGCTACGGTCCGCGCTACTTGCACAGCACCGGTCAGCTCCACAAGGGCGGCGGCGAAAACGGCGTGTTCATCCAGATCACCCACGACGACGATGTCGATCTCGACATTCCCGGCGTGCCGTACACCTTCGGCGTGCTCAAGGCGGCGCAGGCGGCAGGCGATCTGGAAGCGCTGCAAAGCAAGGGACGCCGCGCGCTGCGCCTGCACATCAGCGGCGATGTGATCGGCGGGCTGCGCAAGCTGCTGGCAGCGGTCGAACTGGCAGCCGAACGGCGGCATTGATCAACGAAA
>JACSRG010000246.1 GCA_014879865.1 Anaerolinea sp. | reverse complement strand
CAGGATCGCCGCGACCAGATTTCCCGCCCAGCGTGATGTATCGTTGTACTGGTTGACGACAAACTGCGGATCGTCGGGCAGGAAGATGAACGCGCGGTTTTGTTCAATGTAGAAGCGGTCGTTCTGGTGCGAACGGATGCCCGCCAAATCCTTTTGTGTCGGCGGCGGGTTGGCGAAACGCCAGTCGTCAAGGGCAGCACGCGCCTCGCGACTGGTCACGGCGAACCCGATGAAATCAGGATGGTTGAAGATGGCTTGGAAGTCTTCGTCCGTCACCGGTTCGTGTTCATTGCCGTCCGCATCACGGAGCGCGATGCGGTTGACTTCCAGAATTGACTGCCAGCCGTAGTGCCGGTCGAACCGGAACAGGCTGCGAATATCCTTGTTGAACGGGACATCGACTTCTGGCAGCTTGGTGAATTCGGCGAGGAACTTGCCGAAGCGGCGGAAGATTTCGGCACTGATGTCCATCATCTTGGAGAACACACGCCCGGTGGGGAAGAGCGTGAGCGCGTCGGCGCGCAGCGCGGTTTCCAGCGGGTCTTCCTCAGCTTCCGGTGTGGCATTGAACCACTGCCAATTAAAGAATTCTGCGCGCAGTTCATTGTAGGCGTCGTAGACCTCCTGCAAATCAGGCACGTAGGTCATGACATCTTCGCCGAACGACTTCTCCATGACTTCATATGGCTTGTCGCGCGAAATATCCGCCAGACGTCCACGAAGTTTTTCCAAACTCGTCTTGAATTTCTCCACGCGAACAGCGGACTGCCGTCCGGCGTCAATGTGCTCGTCGAAGTTGAAGTGGTTGTTGAAAAATTCGAACGCCTCCGCTTGATCATCCAGTTCTTGGCGGGCGCGCTTGATCCAGTCGAGGAGCGTACTGTAGACATGAACGAAATTCACTGCTTCCGGGCGCACAAACTGACCCGCTTTGGTTTCTTGCGGCGCTTGCTTCCACACATAACGCAGGTTGCCCATGTGCGGACCCATCAGCGCCTCAAGCGCGCGAATGTGCGAGATCGACGCGCTTGGCTCATTGCCGCCCCGGTCGCCGATGGAAAAGCCAAAGTCGATGGAGATCGCGCCGAAACGCGCTAACGTGATGCGGAACATCGTCGTCTGGTACTCGACCACGCGATCCCCGTCCGGCAGCGTGAATACGATGCCATCCGCGCCCGCCGGGAATTCGAGAACAATGGGACTCATGATCGTGATCCCGGCATTCGTCTCGAAGGTTTCGTTCAAGTAGCCGTGACGCGCGTCCGAAAAGTCGATGCCCGTTTCTTCACGTAGTTTCTTAAGGAGTTTGGTCTTGCCGTCACCGCTCTCGAAGTAGGCATAAAGCGCGGCAACGAGATCGACGCCGAGGTAGCCGGTTGCGCGCAAGGTGATATTTGCCTGCTTCACGCGCAGTGAGGTGCGTCCACGCTGTTCAAAACCGACGGAATTGCGCCGCGCGAAGCCGACATGGGCGCGCAGTTCGGAGAACAACTCGCGCGAGTCAGGTTGCAGCAGGCGAAGTTGTTCCTCGGCGGTGGCAAGGGCTTGCGTGATGTCGGCGTGGGCGGTGTTGTGCCATGGGGTCAAGTACAGACGCGCACATGCCCGCAGCGCACGGTACAGCTTGAGGTTCATCATCAAATAGGAATGCAGCGGGGCATAGACGACGGACTCGAGTCCCAAGTCTTGCAGTTGATCAAGGTCAGCCAGCGCCGCCATCATCGCGCTTTCGGCTTTTTCCGCGCCTTCGGCAAGCCACTGCGGGATATTGCTCGCCAGACTGCTTTCGCAGTTCGTGTTCTCGATCAGCGCGACGGATAGGTTGCGCAGCATGTCGCGGAGAGTTTCTTTCGCCGCCAAGTCGGAGTAGTGATCGTCTTGCAGTTCCTTGGCGATGGTCATGTAGGCGATCCAGAAATAATCCTGAATGCGCGGATAATCGTAGCTTTGCTGCCAGAACACGTAGCCATTGGCGAACAACAGGAAATACTGGCGCAAAATCTCGCAGATCGGGTCGTCAAACGGCTTTTCTGCCAGCGTACGCGCGAGGTTTTCGTAGTCTTGCTGTGGCGGTTGGATGTCCTTGAGCAGACTTCCAAGTTTGTTCATATCTGCCTGATTGTTCATATCACGATTTCTCCGAGCTCCATCGACGATCTTCTTTGCAAACAGCACATCAGGTTGGTTAGCCAACACCTGTGTCTAGGCTAATCCCCTGACGACCCTAAACCCTAGCCAGCGCTCCGATGTACTGGGTTTGTGTCCCCGACGCCATTCCAACGCAGAGTGATCCGCCCCTTTAACGTTGAAATGCGCGCCGCGCACCGCCCGTTCCACGTCGTCTCCCAAATTCGTTTCTTTCGGCGAATTGAAACAACTCAAGCACCATTCCGCGACGTTGCCAAACAGATCTTCCGCGCCGGAATAGGAGACCAGATGATTGTCACCGGGGAACATGCCGACGGCGATCACATCGTGCAGACTGCATTCGCTCGTGTTCGCGCGCAAATGCTCCTCGTCCCACTTCGCCCCCCACGGGTAGCGATGGGGCGGATCATACGTGCCGTCAAAGCCGACCGCCGCGCACTGCCATTCGGCTTCGGCGGGCAGGCGGATCACGTGCGCATCGTCGAGCGATCCCTTGAGCCGGTAGTGATAGGTGAGCCAGTTGCAGAAGGCGACCGCGTTAAACCAGTTGACGCCGGTCACGGGGCAGTTGGCTTGATCGGCGAAAATGGTTTCCGGTTGGGTCCAGTGCTTGCTGCCTGTTTGACCCGCCCACGTCCACCAGCGCCGATCAACGTTCCTGTAACCTGTATCCGGGTGTTTGAAGGCGCGGAACTGCTGCACCGTGATCGGGAAGCGCGCGATCTCGAAGGGCTGCACCGTGATCTCATGCGATCCGCTGCCGCGTTCCGGCTTGATGGTTACTTTGCCCTCGGTCGTGATAGGACACCAATCGATCACGGGGAGGTGTACGGCTGATTCAGCCGTACTTGTGTCCGGTTGAGATGACATTATGATTCATTCCGCAGTTGGTCAAAAGCCTTCACACAGCGCGAAGGCGAAGTGCTCGGATTATATGGTGCTAGAGCGTACTTATAATATACTCATTATGAGTTTTGATGCAAACCGGTTGCGTCCCCAAGTGTCTCGATGACAACGTCGTTTTCATAGGCTTTTACATCGCCTTCCACCCCAATGGCGCGACGGGGATCACCGCTGGGGAGCGCTGCCAGCCGTTCGCCGATAGTGCGGCGGCGCTTGGGCGACGTCTTCGGATCGCGGAGTTCGTCGAGCAAACGCTGATACTCCGGGATCATAAACTGCCGTTCGTGCTCGTCGAGCTTTGGCTGGTGGCGGGCGATCATGGCGAAGACGGGTTTCTGAAGTTCGTACGTCCACAACAGATCGGGTGTGCCCTTCTTCTTCCATTCCGCCGCCGTTGATCGCATCTGACGCAGCAAGATCAAATCTTCCTGTTCATCTTCGATCCACTTTTTCAGGCGTTCCCAACTGCGGAAAACGGCTTCATGAGCGACTTCGACCCTATCATCTTCGGTCACCAGTAAACGCTCACTGGCGAACGAGTCTATGAGCGCCCGTTCATCCATGTCGAATTTGCTCAACAGGGCGCGTTGGCGAGTTGCCGTGCCACGTTCGTCCACGGTCACTAGTTCGCGGAATACCCTTTGAAGCACCCCATCCTTGTTGGGCAGATCCATTTTCTCGAAGGCAATTTCTGCCCGTTTGCCGATTGCTCCTTCCACGCCATTGATATTCTTGGTCGGATCTCCAAGCGCGTTATAAGCAGCAAATGTTAGGTATTTGTCCCCCGCTGCCTGATACAACTCATCCAGAGCGTATGCCATCAGCGCAAGCGCGCCAGTGTCGCTGCCCGTGTCTGATTGAATGCGTTCGGGTAATCCTTCTTCCCACGTCAGCCCTGCTCGTTCTGCCGGACGCTTGATCATCTCGATGAGCGCGCCCGCCGTTGGTACTGCCAGCATATAGTTGCCTTGATTCATCAACTTTGCCAGCGTGGGGTTGTCAATTGCCTGTGCGGTGAAATCTGAGCGCATCGTCACGACACAGCGCAACCGCCGTGATGCAAAGATCGCTTCGAGCAGCGCGACAAACGGTGCGCGGTCCTGTTCACGCACGAGCGTGAACAGCTCTTCAAACTGATCGACGAAGAACAGGATTTCCGCCCACACCGGAGCTTTCGCTTCTGACAGAAGCGCATCGCACACCTCCACGAAGCTGGCGGGGTCAGCCGTGATGCTTTCGACGAAGCTCTTCCTACGCGAAGGCAGTTCAAAGGGATCAACTTTGTATTCGGGGAAGGCGTCGCGCAGTGCGGAAAAGAGCGCCGCAAAGGGACTCGCCTCCTGCCCCGGCGTGAAGCGAACGAAACGCCAGTCCTTACTGCCTGTCGCCCCGCTGACAATCGCATTCGCCTTCTTCAAGCGCGGGATCAAACCCGCCGCCACCAGCGACGACTTTCCGCTCCCCGAAGCCGCAACGACTGCTACAAAACGACTCTCTTCTACGCGACTGACGAGATCGCTCGTTTCTTGTCCGCGTCCGAAAAAGATCGGCGCGTCAGCTTCGGTGAACGAACGCAGCCCGGGGAAGGGCGATCCTGTCCACAGCGGCGGTGCATCGACCAGTGAGCGTTCGGGGACAATTGCACCGGCTGATGGCTTCAGATCCTCACTGTTCAGAATGGAAGATACAATATTCGGGAGGTGGAGCAGAAGCAGCACCTTCAACTCTTCAGGTGTCTTGTATTCGTTGAACCCTCCAACAAGTGCGCTTGTCGCTGGATCGCGAAACTGCTTGAAGAAGGTCTGCACCGCTTGATACTGCGCAACTTGCTCGGCGTTGTCGAGATCAATGCGCGGTTTTTTGATTCGTTTATACACCAACGTGACTGGCTTTCCGTGCGCTCGTTCCGCTGTGATAGCGTTCAAGTATTCCCACTCTGTACCCGATAGATACGGTGTACCGTCGTCTTTTTGATACTCCGGATACGGCAGAGGAGTCCCTACACGCCCCCAGAAGAAGACGAGCACAATATCGCACTCGGATGGCTGCGGTAATCCCGCGCGGATTGCCGTCTGCGGGGTCATGCTAGCACGCATCGCCGTCCCGCTGCCCTCCTTGTCCCACGCCACAGCATGGATCGATACGCCCCCTATGCCGCCCTGACGAAACCGAGGATCGTATTCTAGAATGTCCAGCACTTGCAGTGCGACGGCGCGTTCTTCGTTCACGTCACCGGGAGAGGCAATAAAGACTCGGATTTGTGGGACTGATTGTATGGTCATTTTAGACGCGGCTCACTGCTAAGTTAGCAATCAAAACAACGGAAGACCCGTTCTAGGTCTGTTACTTACAATTCAATTCTGTTTCTGGCACTAACGCTGTGTTCAACTGTCTAAGTCTTTAATAGTCTAATGAGTTTTCCTAACACATGCCATAATTAGACACCCAAAAACCGACGGATGGAGAAGATTTAATGAAGATTTATACCAAGACCGGTGACAGCGGCGAAACCAGCTTGTTCGCGGGCGGGCGCGTCTTGAAAGATCACCTGCGGGTTGAGGCGTATGGCACGGTCGATGAACTGAACTCCGTGTTAGGGCTGGCACGTGCACACGGAGTTCCGATGCAAGCTGAGGTATGGCTGGAACGCATCCAGAACGAACTGTTCACCGTCGGCGCTGACCTTGCGACGCCGCTCGACGCGCAAGCTGCTTGGCTAGTGCGCATGGATACAGTACCGGTCGAAAAGCTGGAGAGCGAAATCGACCAGATGACGGCGGAACTCCCCCCGCTTCAGAATTTCATCCTGCCGGGGGGAACGCCTGCGGCGGCGGCGATCCACGTAGCCCGGACGGTATGCCGCCGCGCGGAACGGGTTTGCGTCTCACTCAGCCAAGTGGAGCAGATCAATGTGCTCGTGATACAGTACCTTAACCGCCTATCGGATTTTCTGTTCACGCTGGCGCGCTGGGTCAATCTGCAATCTGGTGAGAGCGAGACGAAGTGGACGGCGCGCAGCTAACATAGGTAGCCAAGCTCGCGCGCCAGCGCGATAGCTTCGAGCATCCTGCCGTTCGGCTTGCGCTCGCCATTCTTGCCGATGACCCAGATGCCGTTGGCGAGCTGGCGCTTTTCGTGCACCCAGTCGTACATCGAGATGACCGGAGCCCATGTGAACACGGGGATGTCCGCGCCTTTGAGGTTGGCAAGACGGATTTCGGCAAGCATCCACCAGAACCACTCGGTCTGCTGCCAACCACGCGGCGGACCGGAGGTCTCCGTCAGCCAGAGGGGATACTCCTGCCAGCGGCGGCGCGCATTGATCAGCAGTTGGTGGAGCGGCGGCAGAGTCGAATCGCGGTAGTGGTTCAAGCCGATCACGCTCACGTAGCGCGGATCGCCTCCCAATTCGGGGTCACGGCGTCCGATCACCGTGTCGATGACCGCCGCTTGGTAATCCTCGCTGCGTCTGAGCGTCGCGTGCCAAGGTTCGGGCAAGATCAGCCGCGCGTCGGGGCGCACATCGAGGATCGCTTGCGACCCGGCGATGATCATGCGGCTGATCTGGCGGCGCAGCTTGGTCGCGTTTTCCATCCGCCGTAGGAATGGACGCCATTTGCCGACGCGCCCCGCCATCTCGACCATCAAGCTTGGCTCGTTGCACACGCACCAGTGGGTGATCTGCGGGTAGCGCAGCGCAATCGCGCGGGCGAATTCGGCGAAATGCAGAGGCGCATCGGGCGCGAGCAGATCGAGCCAGTCCGGGTAGCCATAATGCCACAAATCGAGATAGAGCGTCATCTTTGAGTCGTCCGCGACCGCCATCAATTGATCGAGCCACGTCCAATCGAAGGTGTGCGGGGCGGGGTGGGTGATGTACCAGCGTGCGGCGTCGCGCACGCCGACCACGCCCAGTTCGACAAGAAGCTGGTAATCCTGCCGGAGAAACTCGTCGTGGCGGATGAGTTTGACTTCGTCCTGACGATACAGCTCGCCGTCTCTAATCCGCTGAAAATCGGAGTTTTCGAGAAATGCCCAGAGTTGCAAAGGTGCTTCTTGGGTCAGCATAGCTTTTATCCTCGCTTATTTGATCCATGAGGCAGGCTGCGGCGTGTAGGTCGGCGCATGGAGGGAAGGGCGATCACCATCCCACATGAGACGGTCGATGCGCATGAGACGCGCGGACATAGACGTGTCCCACGCATGATAAACAATGATCTCCTGACCGTCCGCGGTCTCCGTGAAGGAATTGTGACCGGGTCCAATCACGTGACCGGGAACAGACCGCAGTAGGGCAGCTTCCTCTGCCGGGCGCTGATACAAGCCGAGCGGATGATCTGCCACGACATATGAAACGCCGTAGTTTTCGCGTTCCCACGCGCCGCCGCTGTAGAAACAGTAGAAGCGCCCGTTGTGTTCGCGCACTGCTGCGCCTTCGATGGTGTGCCAGTCGTAAACCGAGTCGTACATGGGGCGCTGCGCGAGGAAGAGATGCCAGTCAGCGTGCGGGCGCACGACGACGTGCGGCGTACCCGCCAGCGTCGTCATGTCAAGCAGGCGATCCACGACGATTCCCGTGCCGACGCGATAATCGGCGTCGAGCGACAGAAAGTCCCGTGAATAATACAGATACCATTGACCGTCGCTGGCACGGAAGGGATGCGCGTCGATGGTGAACGGATCATCCGGCGCGAGGACGCAGTCGCTGTCGATGAACGCGCCGGTCGGGTGATCGCTCACCGCGACGCGCAGTTGGTGGTCGCGCCCGCCGATGCCATGCGCCGAGTAGTACAGATAGAAGCGCCCATCCGCGTAAGCGACTTCCGGTGCCCAGTATTGATCCGCGCCGGGCAGCGGGGGCAGGGCATAGCCGACGTGCTTCCAGTCAATCAAGTTGGTCGAACGGAGAATGGGGAACTGCCAGCCCTCAGCACTCGGTGCGGCTGTGCCATAGGCATAGTAGAGTTCCTCGTGGCGCAATACAAACGGGTCTGCCAGATAGTGCGGGTAGACCGGATTAACATAGGTTGCCGTCGCCATATTCATTTCGCCCCGAATTTGTTGCATCTGCCCAAACTGCCTAACTTGACAGCCCAGTTAAATGCTACTACACTTTCTAAAAGAAACGGAAAAATATGTTTCAAATACCGGAAGTTCGTGTTTACTGGTGCTTTAGGTGCACCATTTGTCCGGGTGAATCGTTTGTGGCACAATAAAAGCTGTTGCATTGTTAGTATAACATCGGGTGACCTTTATGCAAGACATCACAGCTTTTGACGAAACCCCCAGAACAGGGCGCGTCCTAATCGTCGATTTGGAGAGCGCCACCTCGGACATTGAAGAAATCCTCAAGGCGCTGGCATCGGACAAACGACTCGATATTCTGCGTTTCTTGGGAGGACATATCAGCAGCGTCAACGAGATCGCCGAACAACTGGAAATGCCCGCCTCGACGGCGACGATGCACATCAACCTGCTTGAAAAAGCCGGGTTGATCCGTACAGAGTTGAAGCCCGCGAGTCGCGGATTGCAGAAGTTGTGCGTCCGGTTGTACGACCAAGTGGTGATCACGCTGCCTGCTGGCGAACGCACCTACGACAACACCTTCGATGTGTCGATGCCGATTGGCGCGTACGTCGATTGCAGTGTCACGCCGACCTGTGGACTAGCCAGCAAGACCGGAATCATCGGTCACTTCGACGACCCCGGCACGTTTTACGACCCGGAACGCGTCAACGCGCAGTTGATCTGGTTCAAGCAGGGGTATGTCGAATACCGCTTCCCGAACCGCCTGCCGAGCAATGCTATCCCGGAAAGTGTGCAGATCAGCCTCGAAATCTGCTCGGAAGCGCCGCTGAACAATGACGATTGGCCCTCCGACATCACCATGTGGATCAACGACATCGAAATCGGAACATGGACTTCGCCCGGCGATTTCGGGATGGAACGCGGCGCGCTCACCCCGGAATGGTGGGAGGAATGGAACTCGCAGTTCGGTCTGCTCAAGGTGTGGAAGGTCAATGATGTCGGCAGCTATGTCGATGGCGTGCGCATTTCCGACGTGACGCTGAATCACCTCAAAATCAACGGACAGAAATTCATCTCGATGCGCATTGGCGTAAAAGAGGATGCGAATAACGTCGGCGGCATCAACCTGTTCGGACGATCCTTCGGCAATTATCCACAGGATATATTGCTGCGTGTGCGTTACCGCACCGGATTGACGAACAACAGTTAAGGGGATAATGCGCGGAAAGACCGCGCTTTCCAAAAAATTAGAGAATTGGAGTTGAAACATGTTGAAACAAGCTCGATTCACGATCGTAGTCTTGATCGCCGTATTCGTCGGGGTGATGAGCGTTGGCGCGCAGGAACCTGTCACCCTGCAATTCGTCGGTTGGGGCGGACCCGAAGAGGGTGCAGTGTTCCAGCAGTTGGTCGATACCTTCAACGCCAATAATCCCGACATTGTGATCGAATACACCCAGATACCGGCAGACTATGTCACAACGCTGCAAACCATGATTGCGGGCGGCACGCCGCCGGACATCGCCTATATTCCGGATGGTAATTTCGGTGCTTTCGTCACGACGGGACAGTTGGTCAACCTGCAAGCGCTGGTGGATGCCAGCGAAAACTTTGACGCGGATGCGGTCTGGCAGTCGGCGCTCGGACGCTATCGCTATGACCCCGAAACGCATTCGTTCGGCACAGGTGATCTGTATGCGCTGCCGAAAGACATCGGTCCGACGGTGCTGTACATCAACGTCGAT
>JACSRG010000005.1 GCA_014879865.1 Anaerolinea sp. | reverse complement strand
GCGCGCGGCGCGCGGACGCTAGCCTTACGTTTGTCGGCAGCGTGGGCGGCTTTGAACGTCCGCTGCTGGCGGAGACGGATCTCCCGTTCGAGCATCAGGACGAAGTGCGGGCAGGTCCCTTGCACGGTGTCAGCCCGATCAAGATGGTGGGCAGCATGATTCAGCTTGCCATCGGGTCGCTGCAAGCGGTCAGCCTGATCCGGCGGCGCAAGCCGGATGTGATTCTGCTGACGGGCGGGTGGGTCGGCTTGCCGGTGGCGCTGGCGGGCTGGCTGCTGCGCGTGCCAAGCTTGATCTACCTGCCGGATATTGAACCCGGTCTGGCGATTCGAATGCTGCGGCGCATCGTGACCAGAGTCGCGGTGACGGCAGCCGAGTCGCAGCAGTACTTCCGGGCGGGGCAGACGATTGTCACGGGCTACCCGACGCGTGAATCGCTGACAGACGCCACGCGCACAGAAGCCATCCGCCATTTCGGACTCGATCCGGCGCGCAAAACGCTGCTGGTGTGGGGTGGGAGTCGCGGCGCGCGGACGATCAACAATGCGCTGCTGGCGATCTTGCCCGATCTGCTGGCGGACGGGGTGCAGGTGATCCACGTCACCGGGACGCTCGATTGGGACGAGCTGCAAAAGCAGATCGCCGCGATCCAGCGCGATCAGCCGGAAGCGATGAGGCACTATCACCCGTTCCCGTACCTGCACGACGATGTCGGCTTGGCGCTGGCAGCCGCCGATCTCACGGTCAGCCGCGCGGGAGCGAGCGTCTTGGGCGAGTATCCGCTGTTCGCCTTGCCGTCGATCCTCGTGCCCTACCCGTATGCGTGGCGCTACCAGAAGGTCAACGCGGATTATCTGGCGGAGCGCGGCGCGGCGGTGGTGCTGCGGGATGAAGACATGGCTGTGCAGCTTGCGCCGACGATCCGGTCGGTGCTCGGGGCGCGCTTGGAAGATATGAAACGCCGGGCGGCTGCGCTCAACGTGCCGGACGGGGCTTGGAACGTGGCGCGCGCCTTGATCGATCTCGCTAGGGGGTAGGTGGGGAATGATTCAACTTTCCGCGATGCTGTGGACGCTGGCGATCTTCTTCGCCATCATCGGGTTTTTGCGCGGTTGGAACAAGGAACTCATTTCGCTGGCGGGGATCGTGCTCGGCTTGTTCGCCCTGTTCCAGTTCGACAGCCTGATTCGCGGCACGCTGCTGGTGAATGTCAGCCGGGATCAAGTGTTTCTCGTGCAGGCGGGCATTTTCATCGCGATTGTGTTCTTCGCCTACCAGAACCGAACGATCTTCGGTCCCAGTTCTGCGCCGCGCAATCCTCAGCAGCCGGGACGTGACAGCTTGCAAGAGAGCATCCTCGGCGGGCTGCTCGGTTTCGTCAACGGCTATCTGATCTGGGGATCGCTGTGGTACTTCATGGACATCAACGAATACCCGCTTGCACCGAACATCATCGCACCTGCGCCGGGGTCACCCAGCGATCAAGCGCGGTCGCTGCTGCCGCTGGTGCTGCTCGGCGGCGGTCCCGCCGGGAACGGCGATCTGCTGGCGGTCGCGGTGATCATCCTGTT
>JACSRG010000006.1 GCA_014879865.1 Anaerolinea sp. | reverse complement strand
AAGCTGTATGCCACGACGACACCTCAACAACAGCGCGTGCTGCTCGACTGGACATGGTGGGGGCAGCACGTTTCAACGCCGCATCTGCGCACGTTCTACGAAGCGGTGCAAACCGAACAGCAGGTGATGATCCGCTACCGGCTGTGGGGGCATCTTGACATTGAGCGGCTGATCGATCCATATGGCTTGATCTTCAAGGCGGGCGTGTGGTACGTGATCGGCGCGAACGGGGAGCGCGTCCAGCACTACCGCGTGAGCGACCTGACCAGCGTGACTCCCGCGGGAGGGCGCTTCACCCGCCCTGCTGGCTTTGATCTGGAAGCGCGCTGGAAAGCGATCTGTGCGGAAGCCGACGTCCAGCGGCAGGACTTCGACGTGCTGCTGCGCGCCTCCCCTGCTCTGCTGCAAGGATGGACGCAGTCCTACACGGTGATCGGCGCGGCGGAGTCTGATGGATGGGCGGCGATCAGCCTGTCACTGGAGAGTTTCGAGGCGGCGCTCAAGCTGATTCTGTCTTTAGGCGGCGCAGTTGAGGTCATCGCACCGGACTCGCTGAGCCTGACCGTGCAGGATTACGCCGCCCAGATTTTGCGCCGTTATGGTCACGCCGCGCCGGTGATCACGCGACCTTGACCACGCTTTCGATCTTGAAGCGGATGATCATCATGTCGAGCGTGGTGCGCCACAGCTCGATGTCTTTATCCGCCTGTTCCTTTTCTTCATAGCGGTAGGTCATATCGGAGAGCCACTTGAAACCGGGGTCTTCCTCGTTGAAGCACTGCCCCTTGAACAAGTAGCCCGTCCCTTCCAAGCCATCGCCGCCGATGCTCAACGACGCTTTCGGGTTCGCTGCGATATAGCCGATCTTCTTGGTCTTGCGGTCGCTGATGATCACGATGTCGTCGCCGTCGGGCGCGAACCACAGCGGGACGGTATGCGGGTAGCCGTTCGGGTCGATCACCGACAGGCGGGCGATCAATGGCTTTTTCAGATAGTCGCGGACTGCGTCGTTCAACATGGCTGATTCATTTCCTTACTCACGACAGTTCATGCGCCGATTATACCCGGTCGCAGCAAACGAAAACGCGGAGTCTCGTGGACTCCGCGTTTCGACAGAAGGAGGAGGAGAAGGTCGGTGGAAGAGCGCCTTTGGCGCTAATCGTGTTCGCTACTTCATGGATTATTGTAACCACTCCAACTCGCGCAAAACCACGACATTCGTCATGCCAAATCACGTTATTGTTCCTACTTTCACAATTAGTCAAACGTTGGCGATCCCCTACAAAAAACACCCGTCGGGGACTATAATTCCCTCAAAACGTTCGCTCCTTCATAGGGAATCATGATGAAACCGATGACCAGCGCGGAAGCGCGGCAGGCTTTCTTAGACTTCTTTTCCGAAATGGGACACCAAGAGGTAGCTTCTTCGTCGCTTGTGCCGTCCAACGATCCGACGCTGCTCTTCACGAATGCGGGCATGGTGCAGTTTAAAGATGTGTTCTTGGGGCTGGACTCGCGTCCTTATTCACGCGCGACCACCTCGCAGAAGTGTATGCGCGTTTCAGGAAAACA
>JACSRG010000475.1 GCA_014879865.1 Anaerolinea sp. | reverse complement strand
GGCTTGCGCGGCGCGCCGCACGATCTGCGCCAGCATCGGCTGATCGAGGAGCGGCAGCAGGATTTTACCCGGCAGTCGTTCACTCCCCATGCGCGCCTGAATGATGCAGATCGTGTTCACTGCCGCTTCTCGAAGACCCACACGGTCACATCATCCCAACCGGCATCCTTGCCGAGAAAGGTTTCGTAGCGCAGTTCCAATTCGGGGAACAACTCGCGGTACAGCTTGCCAAAATCCCGCTTGATCAATGCGCCTTCCTGCCCGCGATACGGCACTTCGGTGCGTTCCGCCGCGAAGTATTCGCCGCACAGCACGTAGCGCCGCGAACAGCGCACGATCTCGTTCATGACGAGCGGCAGCGTGCTGTCCGGTTGATGGATGAGTACGCCCATCGTGAACGCCAGATCGAAGAAGCCATCGCGGAACGGAAGTTCACGCGCCGGGCTGTAGACCGCGTTGATGTTCGGGTGTTCCTGCCGCAGCAGCGCCAGCGCCTTCTGGTTGATGTCCACGCCGTACACGCCGCCCGCCGGGAGCGCATCCTCGAACCAGCGCAGATTCCCGCCGTTGTTGCAGCCCACTTCCAGCACGCGCCGCACGGGGATGCGCTGAAGCATGTTCTGCCAGAACGGCGCGCGCTGATCGCCCGCCGCTTTGTTGCGTTCGACGTAGGCGTCGCCAAATTCGCCGCCCCACAAATTCTCTAAGCGCGCTGCTTCCGGTTGATTCGTCACCCTGCTGCCTCCTTCCGCACCGCGAAGCCCTGCTTTTGCAGATACCGTTTGGCTTCCAGCGGCGTTTGCTCGGTAAAGTGAAAAATACTGGCGGCGGCGACGGCGGTCACGCTCGTTTCGCGCAGCACCTGCGCCATGTGTTCGTAACTGCCCGCCCCGCCCGATGCAATCACCGGGATGTTCACGGCGGCACTCACGCGGCGGTTGAGTTCGATGTCGTAGCCCTGCATCGTGCCGTCACGGTCAATCGAAGTGAGCAGAATCTCGCCCGCGCCCGATTTTTCGACCTGTTCCGCCAGCGCCACCGGATCGACTCCGGTCGGCTGTGTGCCGGAGCGAGTATAGACCTCGTAGCGCCCATCGGCGTGCTGTTTGACGTCAATCGACGCGACCACGAACTGTGTCCCGTAGCTCTCCGCGATCTCGCGCACCAGATCGGGCGACTCGATCAGCGCGGTGTTGAGCGCGATTTTATCCGCACCCACCTTGACCAACCGCCGCGCGTCCGCGAAATTGCGCACGCCGCCGCCGACGGTCATCGGCATAAAACATTCGTCCGCCAATTCGTCAATCGCGGCGAAATCCGGCGGGCGACCATCGCGCGTCGCGCTGATGTCGAGGAACACCAGTTCATCGACCGCGCGCAGATTGTAGACTTTGACCGCTTGCATCGCGCTGCCCACGCGCCGCCACGAATCGAATGCCACGCCTTTGACCAAGCCCACATCTTTGAACAACAGCGTCGGGATGATGCGAATCTTGAGCATAATCGATCACAGTGCCAGAAAGTTACGCAGGACGCGAAAGCCCATCTTCTGACTTTTCTCCGGGTGGAACTGTAC
>JACSRG010000007.1 GCA_014879865.1 Anaerolinea sp. | reverse complement strand
TTCACGCCCGCGCATCTGTGGTTCATCCTGTTTCTGTTCATTTTCGCGGTGATCGCGCTGCCGCTGTTCCTGTGGCTAAAGCGTGACGCTGCGTTCCCTGTGCGCGAACGGATCGCCGCGTGGTTCGCCATCCCCGGCGTGATGTTCCTGCCCGCCGTGCTGTTCGCGCTGCTGACGCTGCTGCCCGCGCTCGGCGACAAAAACCCCTTCTACTATCTGGGCTTGTTCGTATTCGGTTTCGTGCTGATGTCGCATCCGCGTATTCAGGAGACGCTGGATCGTTTTGCCCCGCTGGCGCTGATCGTGGCGCTGGCGGCAACAGTTGGCTATTACCTGCCGGAAATCCAGCGCATCCGCATCGACCCGGACTCGACCGTCGGTTACGCCTACGGTGTGGTGAGCATCCTGTGTACGTGGTCATGGCTGGTGACGATGATTGGTTTCGGTCACCGCTTCTTGAACCGCACCAGCCCCGCGCTGCGTTACTTGAGCGAAGCGGCGTTCCCGGTCTACCTGCTGCATCTGCCTGCCAACACCGTGATCGGCTGGTTCGTCGTGCAAATGGACGCTGATCCGGTCGTGAAGTACGTGATCATCAACCTCGGCACGTTCGCGCTGACGTTCGCGGTCTATGAAGTGATCCGCCGCGTCGGTTTCTTACGCTTCGCCTTCGGGATGAAACCGCGCACCTCGTCCGCGCCCAAGATCATGCCAACGCCGCTGATCAAGCAATCGGCGTAACCTGACGTTTACCCTCCGTGTTGGGGTGATGGCGCACCCAAGCGCATCACCCCGTCAATTTTGACTTGATCGCCATGCCGTTTGTCCGCATAATCGGCGGCATGAACAAACTGACTCGCTCCCTACTCATCGCTGCCGCAGCGGTGTTCGTCGTGGGCTGCACGCTCAACGCGCAGATCGACGACCCGAACGCGGTCACGTTCGTCACGCCGACGGCGGAACTCCAAACCGTCGGGCAGGTGATTCAGCCGACCATCGCGCCGACGCCGACAATTGAACCGGGACTGCTGCTGCGCATCGCGGATCGCTACTTGCTCAACGGCTACTACGAAAGCGCGGTCTACAGCTACCAATCCCTGCTGACGCAAGCCGGCGCGCCGCCCGAACTACAGGCATCGGCGGCATTCGGCTTGGGACAGGCGGCGCTGCGCGAAGGGCTGTTCGCCGATGCGGTGACGGCGCTCACCACGTTGATCACCCAATTCCCGACCGATGCGCGGGTCGCACAGGCGCATTTCCTGCGCGGCGATGCCTATCTCGGCTTGTCGCGCTGGGACGACGCGATTACCGACTTCAAGCAGTACCAGACGCTTCGCCCCGGTATGCTCGACAGCTACGCGCTGGAACGCATCGGCGACGCGCAGTTGGCGCTCGGTTTGCCCGGCGACGCGCTGACCAGCTATCGCGCGGCGACCGACGCGGCGCGCAGTCTCGTCCCGCTGCTGGCGCTGCGTGAACGGGTGGCACAGGTCTATTTGAATGCCGCGCAGCCGCTCGAAGCGCTGGCGCAGTACGAGTCGATCCTCGCGGTAGCCGTCAACGCGCCATACCGCGCGACGATTGA
>JACSRG010000761.1 GCA_014879865.1 Anaerolinea sp. | reverse complement strand
GGTGGACTTGATTTGTACATCAAGTTCGAGGACGAAAATGGCAATCGCGTCGGTGGGCGCGATGTTTATGTCGATCTTGCGACGCTCACATTTGCGGAAGGCGTGGCGACGATCACCGTCACACCCAGTGCCAACGGCGCAGAATTGAAATGCGCCAACACCAGTGCAAGCGATGCGGTCATCACCAAACTGGAGATTCGCGGGCGCAAAATCCTCGATAAAGGCGAGATTGAAGTGACATCGCTCGACAGCGGAAGCATCATCGACTTTGGGCGGCGCACCCTGCGCATGAACATGCCGAGCCTCGATAATGCGCAGCAAGCACAGTACATCTCTGACTTCGAGCGCAACCGGCGCAAAGCACCAAAAGGGATGGTGGAAGCGGTCAGCCTGAAATCACATGGATTGAATGGTGGCAGTCTACACACGGAACAGCTTGTGCGCACTATCGGCGACCTGATACGGGTTGAAGAGACACAGAGCGGTCACGAAGGCGATTATTACATCATTGGCGAGGCGCATGAGCTAACCCAGGGCGCAACGCTCTGGCAGACGACATGGTATCTTGAACCTGCACCGCCGCAGACAGCGCTGCCTTGGCAGCTTGGGGTGGGCGGACGTTCTGAATTAGGGTCAGTGACGCGCCTGGCGTACTGATGAGAGTTGTACCGCCCCCTTTGCTGTTTTGTGGGGCGGTACACACGAACACCTACCGCATCGCAGCCTTACGACGAGCGTATGTGGGCGAAACAACCCTGATGTTGGTAGCGTCAGTCCGGGAAGCCCACGAAGCCTTCGACATTCGCGCGGTTGATGAGGTGCTCGTTGGTCGTCGCGCCGAAGCGAAAGCGCATCTTTTCCGTGACCCAGTACACACGGCGCAGTTTCAAGTTCAGGCGATAGGCGATCTCTCGCGCCGTGCAACCGCTCGCCAGCAGCCGCAGCACTGCCCGCGCCTCCGGATCGAGCTGCCAATGCCGCTGGCTGGCCTGCAACGTGATCAGGTATTCCGCGTTCGCCGTCGGCGACAGGTACGGGCGCTCAAGCAGAACGGTGTCGAGCGCTGTCAGCAGGCACGACGACAGGTCGTCCCCCTCCGCGAGATACCCGCACATCCCCATCGTGAACAGATCACGGATGACCAACCCGTCGCTGGTCGTTCCCATGACGATGACACGTCCTGCCGGCGCAGCGTGAATGAGATGCTCGACCAGCGCCAGCGTGTCGAATAAGGGATCGAAGCGGTCGCCGAGCAGAATAATATCGGGCTGGTTCTCCCGTGCCAGACGGATGAGTTCGTCCGCATTTTCCGCTTTTTTGATGATTGTGTCGGCGCGTTCCTTGAGCAGCGTTTCCGCGCCGACCACCGTCAGACTGCTGCCATCTGCAATCAGGATATGCGTGGTCATGTTCTTTTGCCCTCTCGGATTATCCCATCTTAGCCTAGCACAGACGGAAAAGGTGAGAACGCAAAAAAATTGCATATCGATGCAAATAATTGCCTTTGTCATGAGAATATTTTGCGTGTCCATCAGTCAAGCTGCTTGCGTACCTTCAGAATCTGATGCGCCATCAGCACGAGTTGAGG
>JACSRG010000622.1 GCA_014879865.1 Anaerolinea sp. | reverse complement strand
CGAACGGTTCGAACAGGTTCGCCTGCTCGGACTCTTTGATGCCCGGTCCGGTATCGATGACGGTGAACTCGACTTCCGTATCGCAGCGGACGGCGCGGAACGTGATAGAGCCTTCTTCGGTGAACTTCGCCGCGTTTGAAAGCAGATTGAGCCAAATCTGGCGGATGCGCCGCTTGTCGCCGTCGATGCGCGGCAAATCCGGCGCGATGTCCACCGTGAGCGTCACCGGATGGTCGCCGATCAGCGTGCGCGTCGTCTCGATCACCGAGTTGATCTCTTTGTTCAGGTCGATGTCCTTGTCGGTGACCAGTTTGAGTGCGCCCGACTGGATTTTGCTGATGTCCAGCACATCGTTGATCAGCGCCAGCAGATGATTGCCGCTCTCGGTGATGTTGGTGAGCGCGCCGCGCTGATCGTCGGTCACATCGCCGAGTACGCCCATGTTGAGGAATTCGCTGAAGTTCAGAATCGAGTTAAGCGGGGTGCGCAGTTCGTGGCTCATGCTGGCGAGAAACTGCGATTTGACGAGGTCGGCTTGCTCGGCGCGGATGCGCGCGCTTTCGGCTTCTTCCTTCGCGGCGACCAGTTCGCGCGTGCGTTCGTCCACGCGTTGTTCGAGCAGGCGTTCCGACTCGCGCAGCCCCGCATTTGCCATTTCCAGTTCATGCCGCCGCCGCCCTTCGACCGACCGCAGATGCGACACGAACGTGATCACCAGCGCGCCCATCAGGATCAAGAATGACCAAGATGCTAGGTAGTTGACGAGGGCGGTGTAGACTGCGGAGGCGGGGTTGGCTTGATTGATGAGGATCATCAGCCCGATCCACAGGCTGGTGAGGACTATCGTGACGATGAAGCCGTTCCCGCTGAAGAAGATACCTGCCAGCAGGAACGAAATCGCCGTAAAGCCGAGCGATGAGGCGCTTGCGCCGTCCACATAGGTGGGCACGGCGAAGGCGATGATCGTCGTGACGACGTAGGCGATGCGGGCGACATGAACGTGTCCCCTGCGGTTGAGCACGAAGTAGAGCGGCAGCGTCAGCCAACCGATGAGGATCATCTGCGTATCGAGGATGCGAATCTGGTCGGGCGAACTGCCGAGAATGATGCCGATCAGCAGGGCACCGACGGCAAACGAGACGAGCAGCATCCGCGCCAGCAGCCCGGAGGTAATCGCATCTTCGCCGCTCAACGAAGGATGGATGCGTTCGATACGAGCGAGGATCGCTTGAATTTGCCCGCGCAAAGTGGGCGCTTGCAAGGAAGACGTGTTTGACATGAAGACACTCGACTATAACGAAGGTTATGTAAATAGCTTAATTCATGTCACGCGGCTTATGTTGCTTAAGAATGCTCAACAGTTATAGAATTTACGAAATTCTATCCCCATATACGTCGCGCAGCCTGCCCGCAGTTGGATGGATAGACAAATCCGCCCTTAGTTGGACGTTTCCCCACACGCATTGGCGTTAAATGGTATTAACCAATGAAAGTGGGGGATCGATGATGAAACACCGTAGGACTATCCTGATTGGCGTTGTGTTACTGCTGCTGATGATGGTCGCCGGGGCGGTCTCGGCGCAAGATGGTGATGGCGACGGTCTGCCGGACACGGCAGATCGCTGCCCGCGCGAAGCAGGTCCGCGCGAAAACGGCGGATGTCCGGTCGCGGGCAGACCGGTTGATGATCGTGACGGCGACGGCGTCGCCGATTTTGTCGATAACTGCCCGGATCAGCCGGGGACGGGCTTCACGAATGGCTGCCCGGTCGAGGTCAACCCGGCGTTGATCGCGACGGCGACACAAGCCCCCGTCCTTGTCATGGTCTGGGACTCGATGGACGTGTGCATGTTCGGCGTACCGATGAACGCAGGCAGCAACGTGAACGTGCGCGATAACCCGAGCACGAGCGCCGCGATCCTCGGTCAAATGCAGCCGGGGGATCAATTCGAGGCGCTGCTGCGCGATTACGACGAGAACAACGACCTCTGGATTTACGGCGAGGCGCTGCCCGGGATTTACGGTTGGGTGTTCGGCGATTTGCTGATCAATAACGGGCAGTGCGTATATCTGCCGCAGGTCATCCACGTTGACGCGCCGCAGTCGTCGCCGTTCGTGGAAGTGACCTTCGATCCAAGCATCATCCCGCCGCAGATTCGACCCGATGGCGACGGCGTGTTCGATTTCGGCGATCTCGAGATCATCCTCATCGACTGGAGCGACCTCGATGTGACGCCTCACCCGACGATCACGCCGACAGTCGTCGCGACGCAGAGCGCGAGCAGCGGCGGCGGTCCGCATATCCGCGTGTTTGACGGTTCGGGCGTAGGGATTCGTTTCCTGCTCGGCGATGGCTCGGTCATGCCGACCGACTTCAAGCCGCTGATGTTCGTGCATCCGCACGGCGATGGCGAAGACTGTGCCGAAGCAACGGCGGGCTTCTGCCTCGACGCGGTGCTGCTGCTGCCTGCGTCCGGCGACCCGCACGAAGGCGATGTCGGCGACCCGACCGGCTTATGCCCCGCAAGCATGATCATGGATGATCTCGCCATTACCGACGGCACACAGCCGATCTTGATCGGGCTGCTGCTGCCTGCCGTGCAGAAGGTGCGCGAGGCGGCAGCGCGGGGCAGCTTTGCTGGCGGCGTGTTCGTCGCGGCGGGCGACGTGACCGGCGACGGGAGCGACCAAGCGGCGGCGGACTTCTTCCGCTTATTCGGCGATGGCAGCGTCAGCGACCCGCCCGACCCGGATAGCGAAGCCGGAAATGCCTGCTCATTCGGGCTGCTGCTCCCGGCGTTCGGCGACGGGGGCGGGGCGGGCGTGCCAACCGACTCGCTCATCATCATCATCGATACTATGCCAACCGATCAGTAACACGAATGGCAATATCTCGGCACAGTCTGCTATGATTAAGCAACTGTGAAACCATCGGCGGGAGTCTCTCCCGCCGATTTTGTTCCGAGAGGGTCCATGATCGATGCGCTGCGCCGTCTGTTAAACCGCCTGCCGCTGGTCGAGCATCTCAGCATTCAACTGGTCGTCGGCTTGGCGATCAGCCTTGTGTGTCTGGGCATCTTCGGCGCGCTTGCCGATGAGGTGGGCGAGCAGGAAACGATGGTCGAGATCGACGTGGCGCTGGCAAACGCGCTCCATGCCGAGGCGACACCGCTTTCGACCGACATCTTCATCTTGATTAGCTGGATCGGAATGCCGGGGCTGTGGCTGCTCGGCGTGGGCGTCGGGCTGCTGTTCCTGCTGCGGCGTGAGTTTCTGCATCTGGCGATCTGGGTCGCCGCGCTGGCGGGCGGGACACTGCTCAACACCCTGCTCAAGCTGATTTTCGCCCGTCCGCGTCCGGTGTTCGTCGAACCCCTCGTCATCGAGCAGAACTTCAGCTTTCCGAGCGGACACGCCATGCAGTCGTTGATCGCCTTCGGGCTGTTCGCCTATTTTCTGTGGCACAGCGTACAGAATCGCAGCGCGCGGATTCTGATCGTCTTCGCGGCGGTGCTGCTGATCGTGCTGATCGGCATCAGCCGGATGACGCTCGGCGTACATTACCTGTCGGATGTGATCGCGGGGTTCGCGGCAGGGGGATTGTGGCTGGCGGCGTGTATCACCGCGCTGGATACGCTCGAACGGCGCAGGCAGCGCGGTGATCTACAGGCACAGCAAGGGGACGATACGTCCCCTGCGGTATGAGCGGCGCGACTACGAGCCGCTTGTGTCGCTGACCGTCGGCGCGATCTCGATCTGCAAGGCGCTGATCTGCGCCTGCCGCGCAAGGTCGATGGCTTCCGCGAGGATGCGCGCCGCTTCCTGCGGGCTGTGGAAGCCGGTGCTGTTCTCCGACGCGACGAAGTCCCAGCGAAGCTGCGCGCTGCGGTGCAGTTCACGCGCTTCGGTGAGCTGATCGTCGGTCGCGCCCGCCGTTTGCGCCGCGACAATCGCATCAATCGCCGCCACGAGTGCCGTTTCCGTGTCGCTCAACAGATTAGCAGTCGTGGTTTGAATGTCGGTGACGCGGCTGATTAACTCATCCTCATCGACGTTGTGGCAAGTCTGGCACGCCGCGCTGATGTTCACCAGCGGGCTGCGCAGCCAGTGATCGCTGTACTTGACGCTGCCCACGCGGGTATAGGGCATGTGGCAGTCGGCACAGGCGACGCCGGCATCATAGTGAATGCCGGAGCTGTACATCTCGAATTCCGGGTGCTGCATCTTGATCATGTCGCCGCCGGTTTCCTCATGCGTCCAATCGACATGCCCGACACCGTCGTAATACAGCTCGATGTTTTCGATCTCCAAGCCTTCGCTCCACGGGAAGGTCAAGATTTTTTCCTCGCCCGCGAAGTAGTATTCGACGTGACACTGCGCGCACACATAGGTGCGCATTTCCTGCTGCGTGGCTTCGTTTACGTCAATGCCGCGCGCTGCCATCGCGTTGACGAAAGCGGGGCGGGTGATGGTCAGTTCCATCGTTTCGGGGTTGTGGCAGTCGTGGCACGAACTGCCCGTGTGCAGGTTTTCGCTGAGTTCGTTGTAGGGCGTGTGGTTGAATTCTTCCCAACCCATCTCGGCGATCAGCACGGGGGCTTCGGCGGAATGGCAGTTCGCACATGCGCCCGGTTGATTGCGCTGCAACACGCGCTGCGAGTTTTGTTGATCGATCAGCGCGTAGGCGTGACCGCGTTCCTCGTTGTATTCGAGCGTGAAGGCGTAGCCTGCCCACAGGCGCAGCAGCGCCGGGTAGCGTTCGAGGCGGCTGAAGGGTTCGGAACCGCCGTAGGTGGTCGCGCCATAGTTTTCTGCCGTGCGCGAGAACGATTCGTACTGGATCGGGAAATTTTGCCCCCACACCGCCGGGTCAAGTTCATCCGCGCCGATTTCGACCACGCGCAGCGGCGATTGGCGCGCTTCCGTCTGCCGCTGGTTGATATTCAACAGCAGCGCCGCGACGCCAACAGTCAGCAGCACCGCCCCGACGAATACGAGGGCAAATAAGAACGTTTGACGTGATCTGCTCATAAGTACACGCTTCCTTTACTGGGTGTTGCGATTCTGGTGACCCGGATTGCCGTGACAGTCGGTGCAGAAGCGGTCGGCGTCCGTGTGTGACCCGGTGTCACCCCGTGACCCGTAGACCTCGCTGACCAACGTGCTGTGGCAGTAGACGCAGTTTTCTTGTGCGACCTCGGCGTTGAAGTCGTGAATCTGGATGTTCTCCGGGTAGTTCCCGGTTGTGAACGCCAAGCTGTGATTGAAACCGTTGATGCCTTTCACGATCCACTTGTTGATCGGGTCGTGCGGCGTGTGGCAGTCGTTGCAGGTGGCGACGTTCCGGTGACTGGACATCTGCCATGCTTCGTACTCGTCGCGCATGATATGGCAGTTGACGCAGGTTTCAGGATCGTTGGATAAGTACGACGCGCCGCGTGCGTAGACGAAGGTGAAGCCGCCCAGACCGACCAGCACGCCGAGTGCCACCATCAAGACACCGCCCAAAATCAATGTTCGCCTGCTTCGCATTCCGCGCACCTCCCATCAGACGTTGTACGCAATGCCAATGCCGTATCCGCACGGCATACTGCTCAGATTAGCACGAGGTGAGAATCGAAAAATTGATCGGGATCAAGTTTTAGCGACGAGGTTTGGTGTTAGGCGGTTTCGGCGAGGGTTTGCAGCGCGTGGCGGTCGAGGATGTCAATGCGCTTGTGGGCGGTGCGCAGCCAGCCCTGCTTTTCCCATGCGGTGAGCGTGCGGTTGATGGTTTCGACGGTTGTTCCCGTATATTCGGCGAGATCGCGCTGCGAGATCGGGATGCCGATCCGCACGTAATCTCCATGCTGTTTGCCGAACTTCGCGCTCAGCTTAAGCAGCGTTTGCGCGAGGCGGCGATCCACCCGCTTAACGCCCATATGCCGGACGCGGTCGTGCCCTTCGTGGACGTGCGCGGTGAGCAGGTCGATCACGGTCAGCGCCAGTTCGGGGTAAGCGAGCATCAACTGCCGCGCGTCTGCCCCATCGACGGCGATGATCGTGCTGTCCTGCACCGCTTCGATCTGCGTGGGATGCGGGTAGCTGCCAGAGATCGCCAGCAGCCCGAAGACATCCCCCGCGCCGTAGTATTTGAGCGTGATGCAGCCGCCGTCTTCGTCGTAGTTTGCCAAGCGTACACCGCCGGACTGCACGATATAAAAGCTGTGGATGAGATCGCCTTGATAGAGCAGCACGTCGCCGGACTCCAAGCTGTGCAGCCGCGACACGTCGAGCAGGGCGTGCAGCACCTTGCCATCGAGATGCTGGAACGCGGTGACGTGGCTCAGTTGGACAGGGGCGGCGCTGCGAATCAAGCGAGATTCTCCCTATAGTAACAGTATTACAAGTATACCTGTAACGGCGAAACCTTTGCATTGAGGTTCGGGGGATAGATGTCATGTTTCTGCGAAAGCTTGCAGTTTAACAGATGAATACGATGTTCCGCCCCCACCCCGCTTGCATGGGCTAGGGGGGTGGTGTTTCGGATACCCCCCAAGAATAGGGTTAATTTGGAATTCCTTTCTATGTCCTACTCTATTTTTGTTTGAACGGTCTTTGCATTGTCATCGTTAAATGGAGACACAGACTTGAACTGGCAAAGATACAATCCACCAGTAGAAGCGATAGATGTTTTGTCGCACAGTCCCGATGTCATTGTCGCCAGCACTACCGAAGAACTGGTAAACCTTGCGTGTGGCGGTGCAGACAGCAGCTATTATGAGATCGCCTATGACATCCCCGGCAAAGGTCGTTACGTCGAGGCAACTGCGATGCGTGTTCGCAACGGGGTCGCCGCCAACTACACTGAAGCCTATATGCGTCGTCGTGACCCGGATTGCCTGTTCATAGCCGATGATTTGCCGACCGACAAGCCAACCTATCACGAGCGTTTTGGTCAGGCATTCGAGCCTATCCGCCAAGAGGCGTTCGCATGGCTCAAGACGCAAAAACTGGCGATGTTCGCCTTTACAGCGGGGCAGTCCGGCATGGGCATGGATGCTATCGCTATCGTTCCGTCCAATGCAGGGTTTTTTGCTCTCGGTCTAGCAATGCTGCAAGGAATCATCCCCGAAGCGGAACTGCCTGAAAACTTCAAACCGCAGTCTGTCATCTACGCAATTCCACCGTTTCGTCACACCCATTTTCAAGGGCGGCAGGTTGTCGTCCACAACCGCCGCACGAGTCTTTACGAGATGTTTTCCTTCAATCTCTATCCGGGTCCGAGCGCGAAAAAGGGCGTATATGGAATGCTCATCGATCTCGGTGATCGGGAAGGATGGGTGACTGCGCACGGTTCAACAGTTCGGGTCGTAACGCCTTATGATCAGATCGTGACGATTATGCACGAGGGCGCAAGCGGCGGGGGCAAGAGCGAAATGCTGGAACAAGCACACCGCGAATCAGATGGACGAATGGTGCTGGGTGAAAACTTGGTTAGCGGCGAGAACCGCTACCTCGAAATTCCCAGAAGCTGCGATCTGCTCCCGGTGACAGACGACATGGCGCTTTGCCACCCGTCTATTCAAGATAGCGTCAACAGCAAATTGACGGTCACTGACGCAGAAAATGGATGGTTCGTGCGCGTCAACCATATCAATCGTTACGGTATTGATATGAATCTTGAACGCCTAACCGCACAGCCAAGCGAACCGCTGCTTTTCCTCAATATCGACGCTGTACCCAATGGACGGGCGCTCATTTGGGAACACACGATGGATGCGCCGGGCAAACCCTGCCCTAACCCGCGTGTAATTATCCCACGCAAACTCTTTCCTACAGTCGTAGAAGAACCAGTCACCGTTGATGTCCGCAGTTTTGGCGTACGAACCCCACCCTGCACGCGCGACAACCCAACCTATGGCATCATCGGACTGTTTCACATTCTGCCGCCTGCGCTTGCATGGTTGTGGCGGTTGGTGTCACCACGCGGGCATGACAACCCCAGCATCGTAGACAGCAGCGGTCTTGGCAGCGAAGGTGTCGGGTCATATTGGCCCTTCGCGGTCGGAAAGCGCGTCCGACAGGCAAATTTGCTCTTGCGCCAGTTCACTGACTACACACGCACACGGCATATTCTCTGCCCCAATCAGAATATCGGCGCGTGGCGCGTCGGTTTCATGCCAGAATGGATCGCACGCGAATATTTAGCGCGGCGCGGCGGCGCAAAGTTCAAATCGGGACAGATCACCACCTCACGTTGTTCATTGTTGGGCTATAACCTGTTTCAAGTTCATGTTGAGGGGCAGTTGATCCCGCGCTGGTTCGTTCAGGTTGAAACACAACCTGAAGTCGGGGAAGAAGCCTATGATAAAGGCGCTGAAATTCTGTATGCTTTCTTCCATCGGCAGCTTCCAGACTTTCTATCGCCTGAACTTGATCCGCTTGGACGCAGCATTATTGAATGCTGTATGGATAAGGGATCAGCGGCAGATTATGAGACATTCATCCACATGGATTAAGGCGCAGCACAACAAACTCATGGAGAACTGCAAACAAGCTCAAACGGTTTCTCGCTGAAAAGCTCGATGAATCATCTGGAGTTGAAAGCGTTTCTCCATCAGTGAATCACGAAAGTACAACTTGGCGGCTGTTCAATACTGTCCCGAATGACCCTCACTCCAAACACCTTCGTTTTTTTGCCCCTCTCCACGTGGAGAGGGGCGGTTGAGCGCAGCGAAACGGGGTGAGGTTCTTGTATCCGTGATTCACTGAAACTGCATTCGCGCGTCCGCTGCCGGACATCCCCGGAATCAGCGCAGGAATGCTTCGTGCAGACCGCCATCGACGCTGAAGATTTGCCCGGTCGTCTTGCCGAACGCCTCCGTGCTGATCAAGTAGGCGACTTCGGCTTGATCCTCCGGCGTGATCGGCAGCTTGGTCAGCGTGCGCCCCGCGTAGAAGTTCGCCAGCTTGGCGCGCAGTGACTCGGTGCTTTCGTCTTCGCTGTGGGCGATCTCGTACTTGACGAGCGAACTGATCACGCGGTCACGCGGGAACATCGTGCTGCCATCGACGACCGTCGCGGGCGCGAGTCCGTTGACGCGGATGTAGGGGGCGAGTTCGACGGCGAGTTCGCGCACGAGATGATTCGCGGCGGCTTTGCTCGTGTCGTAGGCAAGCGAGCCCTTCTTGACGACCGCTGCGTTGACGCTGGTCGTCAGCACGAGGCTGCCGCGCAGCTTTTGCACGTTCCAGAGCGGGCGCGTCTCGTCGGCGACGATGTAGCCGCCGAGCACGTTTACGTCGAAGGTGAAGCGCCATTTGTCGTCGGCGATGTGTCCGGTTTTGTCGGGCGAGACGAACACGCCTGCCGTGACGATCACGTTGTCCACACCGCCATAGGCGAGGGTGATCGCGTCGAGCATGGCGCGCACGCTGGCGCGATCCGTGATGTTCACCGCGCAGGCGATGGCAGGACCGCAGCCGGAAATCCCCGACCCGGCGACGCCGATCCCCACGCCGTACAGCTTGAGCAGTTCGTCGGCGGTGGCTTGCGCGGCATCTCCGTTGAGGTCGGCGCACACGACATGCGCGCCCTCTCTGGCGACGCGATGCGCGACGGCGTGACCGATTCCGCTGCCCGCGCCGATCACCACGACGACATTGCGCTCGAAGGCTTTTTCGGGCGGCATCCGCTTGAGCTTGGCTTCTTCCAACAGCCAGTATTCGATCTCAAACGCTTCCTGACGCGGCAGCGCGACGTATTCGCCGACGGCTTCCGCGCCGCGCATGACCTCGACGGCGCAGTTGTAGAACTCGGCGGTGACGCGGCTTTCGCTCTTGTTCTTGCCCCATGCGATCATGCCCAAGCCGGGGACGAGGATCACCGTCGGGTTCGGGTCGCGCATGGCGGGCGAATT